>JAGQUE010000572.1 GCA_020438665.1 Nocardioidaceae bacterium
GGGGCACCCGAGGCCGTCATCGCCACGATGCCGAGCGAGCTGACGATCTCCTTCCAGGTCTCCAAGACCGACGAGGACCGCGAGGCACTCGTGCGGCTCGAGCGGCTGGCCGACGAAGCCGCCGCGCCGTTCGAGGACGTCATCGAGGAGCTCGGCCGCCAGCATCAGCGCGACATCGCCGAGTACAACGAGCGGCTCCACGACAGCATCCGTCGCGAGGCCGCCCGGCGCTTCCCGAGCGTCCCTGTCGAGATCGCGGTCGTCTCCACCGGTGAATGGCTCACCCAGCACGCCGACTACGACAGCTTCGAGGACCAGTTGATCGAGTACGCCCGGGACCACACGCCACTGCCCGGCTCGGGCCTGGCGCCGGTCGACTATCCCTCGGTCGACTCCGCCGCGATCCTCGAAATTGAACGCGCCGCGGGCCGGCTCCCCCACCTTCGTCTGCAGCGGGAGCTGCCATGACCACCTTCGACCATGTCGCAGACGCCTGGACGGTCGGCCGGCTGCGGGCAGCCCTCGAGGGGCTGCCCGACGACTTGCCGGTCATCGTCGACGTCGCCGAGGAGCCCGGCGGCGACCTGGTCGACGAGCAGGTCATCATCAACGTCGGATTCGGCCACGGCGTGGCCGGCGACGGCACCGAGTTCATCGGCCGCGAGCTGCGCATCGGCTGCGAGTTCCCGACCGGCACCTACCACCGGAGGCAGCCGTGACCAACCAGCCCAACTACGTCGAACAAGCAGCAGCCGCGTGGGCAGCCACCGACCCGCTGGAGCGGTGGGTCGACGCCGCAGCCGATGGTCCGAGCCCGATCGAGGAGACGGTCGGTGCGTACCTCGGCAGCCACAACCCGTTCCCCGACGGCACCCCGGTCGACGTCCTCGGCCGGGACGGCCAAGGTTGGACACAGGCGACGGTGGTCGAGCGGACCGCCGCCGATGAGTGGACGATCGAATTCGACGACGGTCAGCAGGTCTGGCGCGACCACCACGAACTCCGGCCCGCCTCCGACCCCACCGCCTGAGACCACGCGCGATGACTCGGCACCCGGAACAGTTCGAGCGCGGAAGCGGCGGCCAGCCCTACGACCCCGACGAGCCGCTCGTCGTGCGATGGGCCGACGTCGTCGCGGCCCGCAACGCCGCTCAGGCCCTGCTCGTGGTTCTCAAGGACGACCAGGTCGACCTCGACGCGACCGATCGCGCGGTCGGCTGGCAGGTCCGTGACTGGCTACCGACCGCGGTCGCCCCAGGCGCCCACGAAGAACTGGGTTCGCGCGAGGACGCCGTGCAATGGCTGGAGGGCCTGGTTCAGCGCCTGTGGCGCTGCTTGCCGTAGCAGCAACACCCAGGACACCGCCTCGAGGTCGCTCGCGTGTGTTTCGGCGAATCGCGGACGTGAGTCAGGCGATGAGATGCTCACCCCTGAGAGCCCGCCGGTGCCCCGAGACACCGTGGGCTCTCAGCACGCCAAGACGCAACGGATGGCGAGGAGCGGGTAGTTTCTCGAGGGAACGCTCAGGCCGGCACCCGGGCCGGGGCCAGCTTCGCGGCCGAGCCCGCGGCGGTGGCCCAGGACGTGACGTGCCAGCCGCGGCAGTGGGCGCAGCGGTAATCGCGGACCGCAGCGTGCGTGGTCTCGACTCGGTCAACCTCGGAGCGGCGTCGTGCGTCGGCGGCGAAC
>JAGQUE010000573.1 GCA_020438665.1 Nocardioidaceae bacterium
CGACGGGTCTGGTGACCGAAGTGGACGCCGCTCTCGAGCAGCTGGCGCATGGTGACGACTGCCATGGGACTCTCCTTGGTGGCGGAGCCGGTCGCGACGAGCTGGCGTCGCGCCGCACCGACCCCGCAGCACGGGGTGGCTCTGGCTCCTGGTGTTTTCAGTTGGTGCACGTCGGCGGGTGCCGCATGCCCTGACGCCCACGCGCGGCCCGACCCGGACCGGAGTCCGGAACTGAGAGCCGTCGCCCGCGGGTGGTCGGGCCTGGGTCGGGTCGGCAGGAACCGGCCCCAGGACCGTCGCGGTCTGTGTGCGTGCGAAGTCGACTCCCCCATGGAGGCGGGAGACGCTGGAGCGATCGTAGTCCACGGGCCTTCCCACCCACCAATCCGGCCCACGTCCTCGCTGGCCACGAGACGCCCACAGCCGCCGGTGAGAACGCCCCTTCCACAGCCCAGCCGGTGACAGCGACCGCAGCCGTCGACACGGCCGACCCTGGAGGATGCCTTACCGCCGACTCGTCGTCCTGATCCTGCTCGTGACCACCGCCCTGCTCCCCGGCCCCGCGCGAGCCGGTGCGGAGGAGCCGTCGGGAGTCTGGCCGCTGTCGCCGACCCCGCGGGTGGTGCGCGGCTTCGAGCCCCCCGCGGCACCCTGGGGACGGGGACATCGCGGGGTCGACCTGGCCGGGCTGGTGGGCCAGCCCGTCCGCGCGGCGCTGCCGGGCCGGGTGTCCTTCAGCGGCCCGCTGTTCGGCCGTGGGGTCGTCGTGGTCGACCATGGCGCCACCCGCACCACCTATGAGCCGGTGTCTGGCCGACTCCCCGAGGGCGCCGCCGTCGACCGGGGCACGGTGATCGGAGCACTCGAGCTCTCCGGGTCGCACTGCTGGCCGGTGTCCTGTCTCCACTGGGGGTGGCGGCGGGGCGACACCTATCTCGACCCGCTGCTGCTCGTCGGGAGCCGCCGGGTGCGGCTGCTGCCCTGGGCGGGCGCGCCGATGCCGAGCACCCCCACCGAGCCGACGCTCGACGTCAGCGCGAGGTCGCCGTGGTGTCAGGCGCGCGGGTGGGCCTGCTGGTGGGCCCGTCGCAAGCGGTCCGTGGTGACGTGGGTGTAGCGCTGAGTCGTGGCGAGGGACGCGTGGCCGAGCAGCTCCTGGACCGAGCGCAGGTCGGCGCCGCCTTCGAGCAGGTGGGTGGCGGCGGTGTGGCGCAGGCCGTGGGGTCCGATGTCGGGGGCGCCGGGCACCTCGGCGATGCGACGGTGTACCAGGGTGCGCACCGCGCGCTGGTCGATGCGCCCGCCACGGGCTCCGAGGAACAGGGCCGGACCCGACCCCGGGCCGGCGAGCCGGGGTCGGCCCCGCTCCAGCCACCGGGCGAGCGCCTGAGCGGCCGGGGCGCCATAGGGCACGGTGCGCTCCTTGCGGCCCTTGCCGAAGACACGTAGCACCCGTCGGTCGTGGTCGAGGTCGTCGACGTCGAGGCCCACCAGCTCCCCGACCCGGACGCCCGTGGCATAGAGCAGCTCGATCATGGCGGCGTCGCGCAGGCCGACCGGGGTGCCGTCGTCGGCCTGGGCCGCGACGGCGTCGACCAGGTCACGGGCCTCGTCGGTCCGCAGGACCGGCGGCAGGGTGCTGTGGGCCTTGGGTGATCCCAGCAGTGCGCCGGGGTCGGTCGGCGTGCGGCCGGTCCGGGTGAGCCACGCCGTGAAGACGCGCGCCGAGGTGGCCCGGCGGGCGAGCGTGGTGCGCGAGCGGCCCATCGTCTGCTGTTTGGCCAGCCAGCTGCGCATGGCCCTCAGATCGAGCTCGGAGACGGTCGCCGAGCCGAGCCGCGCCGCGTGGTCGAGCAGGCTCGCGACGTCGGCCACGTAGGCCCGCACGGTCAGCGCGGCCAGGTCACGCTCGCTCGTGAGGTGACGCTCGTAGTCGCCGAGGGCGGCCGCCATCGGCTCCGGCAGCGTCGAGCCTGTCGGCCCATCCATGGCAAGGGGCTCGGTCACCCCACGAGTCTAGGAATGGCGATCGGCCCCGCCCCGGCGGCGCGCGGAGGTCCGCGGCTCAGGTCCGGGCGAGCTCGGTGAGCCGCCAGCCGTCGCGCGACTCCGCGACCAGCCCCTGCCCGCGCAAGGAGCGGAGCGCGGCGCTCACCTCGACCAGGCCGATCCCTGCCGTCCTGGCGATGGAGTCGGCCGGCGCGAAGCGCACCAGGGGCACGGCGTCGAGCACCTGCTGCTGACGGAGCGTGAGCCGGTCACGCGCCCGACGAGGCCCGCGCGGCGCCTCGATGAGGTGCTCCCCGACGACCCCCACGAGCTCGAGGACGTCGTCGGCCCCGGTGACCAGCGTCGCCATGCCCTCGCGGATCATCTGGTGAACTCCTTGCGAGGCCGCCTCGGTGACCGGCCCGGGCACCCCCATCACCTGCCGGCGCAGGCCGTCGGCCCAGCTGGCGGTGTTGCGCGCACCGGACCGCGCCGCCGCCTCGACCACGACGGTGCCACGCGACAGCGCCGCGATCAGCCGGTTGCGGGTCAGCAGGCGCTGTCGCATCGTCGCGCCACCGGGGGCTACCTCGGAGACGACGGCCCCCACGCTGGCGATGTGGTCGATGAGCGCCCGGTGGGCAGCGGGATAGGCCTTGTCGACCCCACCCGCCAGCACGGCGATGGTGCGCCCGTCGTCGGTGCCGGCGAGGGCACCACGGTGAGCAGCCTGATCGATGCCATAGGCGGCGCCGGACACGACCCAGACTCCCGCGAGGGTCATCCGGGCCGCCATCTCGGCGGCCACATCGAGACCATAGGTGGTGCATGACCGGGACCCGACGATGGCCACGGCTCGGTCCAGCGCGTCCAGCCGCGCCGGTCCGCGGACCCACAGGCCGAGCGGGGTGCCACCGCGCCCCTCGATCGGCGAGACCGAGGTCGCCAGGTCGTCGACCGCCACCGGCCACTCCGGGTCGCCCGGGATGACGTAGCGGATCCCCCGGCGAGCGGCTCTCTCCAGGTCCCGGTGGGGATCGATCGAGCCGAGCCGCGCGGCGATGTCGGTCTGGATGCCTCGCAGGTCGCGCTCGGCACGGAGGTGCTCCCACACCCGGACGGCGCCCAGCTCGGTCACCAGGCCGCTGAGCCTCAGATCGGCCGGCTCGGTGAGCTGGCTG
The DNA here is from genome assembly GCA_020438665.1 of Nocardioidaceae bacterium. Next base: position 3,171 of record JAGQUE010000573.1, read on the forward strand.
AGGGCCACCCGTGCGAGACGCTCGTCGTCCTGGCTCATCCGACCCTCCGGAGGGACGCCAGCTCGAGGGGGTCGCCCGCCCTCAGCCGGAGGGCGATCTCGGTCTCGGCCACGTCGGGCCGCAGCACTCCGCGCAGGTCGGCGACGGTCCACGCAAGCCGGTGCACGCGCGTCGCGCCACGTCGGCTGAGTCGTCCGCCGTAGAGTCGCTCGTCCACGAGCTGCTGGGCCGCGTCCGTCAACGGCCACTCGCGCAGCAGTGCCGGACCAGGCGCGTGCGCGTTGAGTCGCCAGGAGAGGCCGGCATAGCGCTCGCTCTGGAGGTGACGCGCCGCTTCGACACGCTCTCGGACGGCAGCGCTGGGCTCGGGGACCGAGAACCGGTCGCGCAGCTCCCAGGGCTGCACCGGAAGCAGATGACGGGTGATGTCGATACGGTCCACGATCGGCCCCGACAGCTTGCGACGGTAGTCACGACGCCGCACCTCGCTGCACGTGCAGCGGTTGTGGCGGGCCACCGGGTGGTAGTCACCGCACGGGCAGGGGTTGGCCGCGAGAACGATCATGCCGCGGGCGGGGAACGTTGCCGACTCGAGGCCGCGGGCGATGGTGACCTCGCCACTCTCGAGGGGCTGGCGCAACGCCTCGACGACATCGGCATGGAAGAGCGGGAACTCGTCGAGGAACAGCACTCCGCTGTGGGCGCGGCTGATCTCGCCGGGACGGACCGAGCCCGAGCCACCACCGATCAGGCTGGCGCGGCTCGCGTCGTGATGCGGACCGAAGAACGGCGGGCGGCGGATCAGCGCCTCGCCGGGCTGGAGCGCACCGGCCAACGAGTGGATGGCGGTCAGCTCGAGCGCCTCTTCGGCCGACAGGTCGGGCAGAAGACCGGGCAGGCGCTCGGCGAGCGTCGTCTTGCCGGACCCCTTGGGCCCCGAGAGCATCACGTGGTGACCGCCAGCCGCGGCCACTTCGACGGCGAACCGGGCATCGGCCATGCCGTGCAGGTCGGCGAGGTCGAGGTCGTCACCGCGGTCCTGTCCTCGCCACGCCAGGAGGCGTCCACCCGAGATCGGCGCGACCGGCTCGGCTTCCGGGACCTCGTGGCCGTTGAGCTCGGCGACCACCTGCCCCAGTGAGCGCATGCCGATCACCTCCATCCCGGGCACCAGAGCGGCCTCGCGGGCCTGCGGCTCGGGCACGAAGACCCGCCTGATGCCGCGCCGGGCCGCCGCCATCACCATGGGCAGGACACCGGTGACGGCACGCAGCCCCCCGCTCAGCGTGAGCTCACCGATGAAGACGGTGTCGGCGAGCGACGGCAGGGGCACCTGGTCGGCCGCGCCCAGGACTGCGACCGCGAACGACAGGTCGAAGTGGGTGCCTCGCTTGGGGAGGTCGGCGGGCGCCAGCAGCACCGTGACACGCCGTGTCGCCGGCCAGACGAGGCCGGAGTTGGTGACCGCCATGCGGCATCGGTCGCGCGCCTCCTGCAGCGACGGGTCAGGTCGCCCCACGACCACCGTGCCGACGATGCCCGAGGACACATCGGCCTGGACCTCGATGAGATGGCCCAGGGCCCCTTGGAGGGCGACGGCATAGGCCGTGGCGACGGGCATCAGCCGATCCCCCGGACGTGGTCGACCTGCGGCGCCCCGCGGCCGCCGAGAATGACGGCCACGAGGTCGATACGGACGTCCCTGGCCCGCACTCCGCGCGCCTCCTGCCACCGCTCCCCCAACAGGCGCAGCCGCTCCAGCTTGGTGTCGGTGACCGCTTCGTGGGGCGCACCCGCTCGGGAACCGACCCGTGTCTTGACCTCGCAGACGACGAGCGTGGCGCCGTCGCGCAGCACCAGGTCGATCTCGCCGGCATCGCAGCGCCAGTTGCGGTCCAGAAGGTGCAGCCCCAGCCGACTCAGATGGCGAGCGGCGACCCTCTCGCCGTAGCGCCCGACGGCCTGGTTGTGGGCACCGATGGATGTCTGTGGCATGGTCCTTCCTCCTTTCGAAGCAGCCTGCCCCTCTGCCGGCTGTCTAGACCGACCTCTCGAGCCCACTCTGAATTCGCTGCTTTGGAAGCCCCCTGTGCACGGATTCCGGTCCGTCTTGTCGTTTCCCGGACGCAGACCACCGTGCGTGGATACCTTCCGGCTGGACGCTTCAGGCGAAAGGACCGAGATGTTCAGACCGCGGGGTCGTGGTGAGCGCGGGGCAGTGGCCGTAGAGGCCGCCCTCGTGACTCCCGTTCTCTTTCTCTTGGTTCTCGGGATCATCGAGATGTCGCTCTATATGCGCGACACCATCAGCGTGACCTCCTCGGTGCGCACCGGTGGCCGGGTCGCCTCGGTCAGTGCCGGCGCGGGTCCCGGGGTGTGCGAGGCGTCGGCCAGCCCGCCCCCGTGCTCGCCGGCCAACACCCCCGCCCTGGCCCAGGCCGCCGCCGACGCCATCCAGAAGGCCGGCGCCGCGATGCCCAAGGACCAGATCCAGTACATCCTGGTCTATGAGGCCAACGCCGGCGGCTACCCGATGCCCAGCGGCAATACCTCGCTGACCTGCTCGACCAACTGTGTGAAGTACACCTGGGACGACGGTCTGAGCAAGTTCCGCTACGCCGGTGGCTCCTGGATCTCCACCACCATCAACGCCTGTGTCAACCATGCCGACCGCGACACGGTGGGGATCGCCATGGTGGCCGACCACCCGTGGATCACCGGCCTGTTCGGGAGTGGCGCCACCATCAAGGAGCGGGCGGTCATGAACTTCGAGCCACTTCCCAGTGACGCGTGCCTGCCCGGCACCCACATGTAGGGGTTCCCATGACCAACCTCATCCAGCACGTCCGTACCGTCCTGCGTCAGCGCCTGCGCCGCGCGGCCGAGCAGGCGGGCTATGCCGCGATCTTCATGGCCCTGCTGGTCGCCGGCATCCTGTTCCCGATCGCCAGCTTCGCCGTCGACGTCGCCCGCTGGTACGTCGAAGGAGAGCGGGTCCAAGCCGCAGCGGATGCCGCCGCCATGGCCGGTGTCACCTACCTGCCCGAGTACTACTCCCAGGGCCAGACCGAGGCGGTCAAGGTCTCCGGTGAGAACGGTTACCCCAACAGCGGGTCCAGCACCGTCACCGTGTCCCTGGGCTCCAAGCCCACGCAGCTGCGAGTGACCGTGACGAGCACGGTTCACAACAGCATCGCGGCTTCCTGGGGTGACGACTTCACGACGATCAGCCGCACGGCTGTCGCGGACTACAACGGGCCCGCCCCCATGGGCAGTCCCTGCAACACCTTCGGCAACGAGCCACCCGGAACGAGCAATGCCGGTCCCTCGGGGAGCGTGCTGTCGGTGCCTGACGCCGACGCCCAGTGCTCCACCAACCCGATGTTCTGGACGGCCATCGCCGGACCGGACACTCCCAAGGGCAACGGCGACGAGATCATGACGCGCTCGTGCAGCTCGGGTAACGATGGCTGTGCGTCCAACAAGAACACCGAGTTCGACCCCAAGGGCTACTTCTACGTCGTCCGGGCGACGGCGGCGGCCGTGGGTCACACCGTGACCCTGCAGCTCTACGACGCCGCGTGGGCCGAGGTGGGCGACAACTGCGACCAGGCGCCGTCAGGCACGGTCTCGAGCGACAACTGGAACGACTACGCCAACACCGACGCCAAGACCCGCTATGCCAAGACCGCCGGCACCTACTGCCCCGGTGACGTCCTCAACGGCTCCGGCCGGGTGACCACGACCTTCGGGCTCCGCAACCCGACGGTGACGCAGTACCCACCCAACGGCACCCCGATCACCGGCTGCGCCAAGCAGTTCCCGGGCTATGTCAAGTCCGAAGTCACCGCCAACGCCCTCAGGAAGGGCAACTCGGCCTACAACGCCGGGCTCGCCCGGGTGTTCCGGCAGTGGACCGACCTGTGCAGCTTCACCGTGACCAAGGCCGGCGACTACTACCTCCAGGTCCGCACCAACATCCAGCCGGTGAGCACCTCCCCGTCCTCGGGGAAGTACTCCGGGCTCGACTCCACAGGTGGGTGGACCGGCTCGACCCCCAACAAGGTCTTCACCCAGAACGGTGACGACACCACCGTGGGCGGTCAGGGCAACAACCGCTTCGCGATCCGCATCGCCAACGCCCCGTCCGGCTCCATGTCGGTGTCCGGGTGGCAGGCCATGTCGATCTACATGAACTACACCGGCGCGACCGCCAAGTTCAACCTCGTCCGGGTCATCCCGGCGGCGGCCACCAAGTACCTGGTGCTGAACTTCTTCGACGTGGGTGACGCCAGCCAGCCCGGCACGATCAAGATCCTGCCGCCGACCGACTCCAACCTGCCGAGCAACGTCGCCGGCTGCGTCGGCTCCGGCGTCGTCACCGGCAACCTGACCAACTGCCAGCTGACCAACGTCAGCAGCAGCGCCGGCTACAACGGGCGGTCCCAGACGATCAAGATCCCGATCCCGGCCGGCTACACCTGCCACTCCACCAACGTCGGAGGCTGCTGGTTCCGGGTGCAGTTCTCGTTCCCGGCCTCCGGTGTCCCCAGCGACACGACGACGTGGAGTGCCCTGGTGTCCGGCGACCCGGTGCGACTGATCGAGTAGCCCGCGGGCGGCCTCAGGTCTTGGGCAGCTCGATGTCGGCCCTGCTCAGCTCCTCGACATTGACGTCCTTGAACGTGAGCACCTTGACGTTCTTGGCGAACCGGGCCGGGCGGTACATGTCCCACACCCAGGCGTCGGTCATCGAGACCTCGAAGAACACGTCACCGGCTTCGGTGCGCGCCTTCACATCGACCTGGTTGCACAGATAGAAGCGGCGGTCGGTCTCGACGACGTACTTGAAGATGGAGACGACGTCGCGGTATTCGCGGTAGAGCATCAGCTCCATCTCGGTCTCGTACTTCTCGAGATCCTCCGCGCTCATGCCCACTCCTCCTGGCCCTGACCGGCGTACGCCGGCGCGCCGCCATTGTCCCCCGCCGGCTCGGGTTCGAGCCCCGCGGCCCGCCGGACGTTGACGAAACGCATCCGGTGGACCGGTGACGGCCCGTGCAACGTGAGCGCCGCCGTGTGCACCTCGGTGATGTAGCCCTTGTGGGTCTTGAAGTCGTAGGCGGGATAGCTGCCGTCGAGCTCGACCATGATCCTGTCGCGGGTGACCTTGGCGAGGACGGAGGCTGCCGCGATGCAGGCCGCCACCCGGTCACCCTTCCAGATCGCCAGGCCCGGCACGTCGAAGCCGTCGACGGGGAAGCCGTCGGTGAGGACATAGGCCGGGCGCAGGTCGAGCAGCGCCACGGCCCGGCGCAGCGCCTCGACGTTGGCGACGTGCATCCCGAGCCGGTCGCACTCGTCGTGCGACACGACGACGACCGACCAGGCCATGGCCCGGGCCACGACCTGGTCATAGACGCGCTCCCGGGAGGCTGCGGTGAGCAGCTTGGAGTCGGCCAGGCCCGGAATCACGCCGGTCTTGCCGGGCGGCAGGATCGCCGCGGCCGCGACCAGGGGGCCGGCGCACGCCCCTCGGCCCGCCTCGTCGACGCCGGCGATGGGCTCGATGCCGACCCGTCGTAGGGCGCGCTCATAGCCGTAGAGGCCGGCGTCGCGGCGTACGGTCGACCCTCGGGGCAGGCTGCTCACGGTGACCCCGTCACGACCCGTCGGGCACGTCCGCGAAGTTGTCGGGACGCGTGATCCAGCGGAAGTGGTCGATCGGCCAGAGCAGGACGAAGACCTTGCCGACCACGAGGTCGACCGGGACGAACTCGTGACCCGGCACGCAGTTGGTCGCCTTCTGACGACACATGTGGACCGTGGAGTCGGCGGAGTTGTGGCGGTTGTCGCCCATGACGAAGATCGTGCCGTCGGGCACCGGGCCGGTCGTCCAGTTGCACCCGATCATGGGCCCGTTGCACGGCGACGAGGGGTCGTTCTTGACGTAGCCCTTCTCGTTGACCGCCACGCCGTTGATGACGAGCCGGCCCTGGTTGTCACAGCAGTGGATCTTGTCACCGGCGACGCCGACGACGCGCTTGACCAGGTGACCGCCCTGGGGATAGAGGCCGACCGCCGCCATGGCCTTGGCGATCGGGTTGGTCGGCCCGGCGTCCTCGGCCGCGCTCAGCCACCCACCCGGGTCCTTGAACACCACGACGTCGCCGCGCTGCGGGGAGCCACCGCCCCAGTAGGAGACCTTCTGGACCAGGATCCGATCGTTCTTGACCAGCCCGGGCTCCATCGACTCCGACGGGATATAGAAGGCCTGGACGAAGAACGCCTTGATGAAGATGGCGAGCACCAGCGCGATCGCCAGCAGCAGCGCGGTCTCCTGCCACAGCGGGAGCTGCTTGCGCGGGCGCTTGCCCGAGCCCGACGCCCCCGCAGCAGCGCCGGAGACGCGGTTCTGCTCGTCCGTGGTCACTCCAAGAGCCTAACGACCGAACCTGAGGCCCGGTCTCACGCCTCGCGGCGCTCCTTGATCTTGGCGGCCTTGCCGCGCAGGTTGCGCAGGTAGTAGAGCTTGGCCCGGCGGACGTCACCGCGAGTGACGATCTCGATCTTCTCGAAGATCGGGGAGTGGAGCGGGAAGGTGCGCTCGACACCGACGCCGAAGGAAACCTTGCGGACGGTGAAGCTGCGACCCACTCCCTCGCCCTGGAGGCGGATGACGACGCCCTGGAAGATCTGGACCCGCGAGCGGCTGCCCT
>JAGQUE010000574.1 GCA_020438665.1 Nocardioidaceae bacterium
TCAGCGCCGAGGTCATCTGGAAGTTGAGCCCGAAGGTGCCGGTGAAGAAGACAATGGCCAGGACCAGCATCAGGTCGGGGCGCCGCCGTACGTAGGAGAAGCCGGCCAGGATCGCTCGAGGGGTGCGCTTGCTGGGCTCGGGTGAGGTCAGCAACCGGCGGTCCATGCTGCGCAGCGCGATGATCGGCGCGACATAGCTGACCGAGTTGAGCAGGATCACCCACCCGGTCGCGACGGCGCCGCCACCCAGGGCGGCGATCATGACGCCCGCCACGGCGGGGCCGACGATGCGCGCCACGTTGAAGCTCGCCGAGTTGAGGCCCACCGCGTTGCTCACGTCGTCGGGGTCGACGATCTCGGAGACGAACGACTGGCGCGCGGGGGCGTCGAAGACCGATGCGGTGCCGAGCAGGAAGGCGAGCACATAGACGTGCCACAGCTCGGCCCTGCCGGTGACCGCCAGGACGCCCAGGACGAGCGCCGGCGCGGCCATCGCGACGTTGGTGAGCTGGAGCAGTCGGTGCTTGGGCATCCGGTCGGCGACCAAGCCCGCGAACGGCGCCATCAGCAGGAAGGGCAGGAACTGCAGCCCGGTCGTGATGCCGATCGCGGTGCCGGAGTTGCCGCTCAGCTGGAGGACCAACCAGTCCTGGGCGACACGCTGCATCCAGGTGCCGGTGTTGGACACGACGCCGCCGGCGGCGTAGCGGCGGTAGTTGCGGTTGGCGAGGGAACGGAAGGTGGGACTCAAGGCGGGGAAATCAGTCCTTCTGAGCGAGGAGGTCGAGCAGCGGCGCCGCCTCGCGGAGGAGGTCGCGCTGCTCGGGAGTGAGGTCGGCGAGCTGGCGGGCCAGCCACGCGTCGCGGCGCTCGCGGTCGGCCACCACGGTGGTCCGGCCGAGGTCGGTCAGCGTGATCAACACCTGACGGCCATCGGTCTCGTGCGGGCGTCGCTGGACGAAGCCCGCCTCGGCGAGGCCGGTGACCGTGCGGGTCATCGACGGCGGCTGGACCCGCTCGTGGGCGGCCAGGTCGCCGATCGTCATCTCGCCGTGGCGGAAGAGCGTGCCGAGGACGGTCATCTGGGTGAGGCTCAGCTCGTTGTCCGGGTGTCGCTCCACGGCCAGTCGCCGGCGCAGCCGCATGACGGCCAGGCGGAGCTCGGAGGCGAGCCCGGCATCGGTGCGGGCGACACGCTGGATCGTGGGCATGATAGTTAGCCTAACTCATTACCTGTGCTAACTATTCCCGTTTCCCGAAGTGCCCCAACCTGCCCCCCGACGTGCCCCGGCCCGCCCCCCGAAGTGCCCCGACCTGCCCCCGATGTGCCCCGACCTGCCTCGTGTCCCGCCGGGGTTACAAGGACCGGGCACCTCGAACGACACCAAGGCACGCGTCGGCGGGCACAACCGGGCACCTCGGCGGGCACAACCGGGCACCTCGGCGGGCACAACCGGGCACCTCGGCGGGCACAACCGGGCACCTCGGCGAAATTGCGAGTGGCCCGGTCCCTCCGAGAAGGGGCCGGGCCGGTCGCGCGGTGGAGCAGAGCGGCTCAGGTGAGCCAGGCGGTGATCGGGTTGATCGCGAAATAGACGACGAACAGGGCGGCGACGGTCCACATCAGCGGGTGGACGGCTATGCCCTTGCCGCGGACCAGCTTGATGAGGACGAAGGACACGAAGCCCGCCCCGATGCCGACGGTGATCGAGTAGGTGAACGGCATCAGCACGATCGTCAGGAACGCCGGGATGGCGATCTCGAGGTCGTCCCAGTCGATCCCCTTGACCTGCTGCATCATCAAGAAGCCGACCAGCACCA
>JAGQUE010000575.1 GCA_020438665.1 Nocardioidaceae bacterium
TGCCCGTCGAGGTGCCCGGTCGTGCGGGTCGAGGTGCCCGGTCGTGCGGGTCGAGGTGCCCGGTCGTTCGCGTCGTACGCCGACAGGGGGCGCCTCGGGGGGCAGGGAGGGGCACCTCGGCGGGCAGGGAGGGGCACTTCGGCGGGCAGGGAGGGGCACCTCGGCGGAGGGGTCAGCGGGTGACGGAGTTGGAGACCTGTTCGAGGAGGCTGGCGAGGCCGGCGCGGTCGGTGAGGCGGCCGGTGACGGCGACCTCGACCTGGGCGCCGGAGGCGTTCGGGAGGGTGAGGTAGCGCTCCATGGTCAGCCGCTGGTAGCCAGCCAGCGGCTGGTCGGGGTTGACCTGGACATAGGTGGCGGAGAACGAGTCGACACCCTGGGCCTCCAGGGCGAAACGCTTGACCGACGCGGCGGCGGCCAGCCGGTCGATCCGTTCGCGGATCGCGGGCTCGAGGTCGAGCCGCATGTTGCCGACCAGCTTGATCCGGAGGACGTAGGTGTTCAGTGGGGCGCCCGGCGGCGCCCAGGCCCACTCGCCCTGCACCCCGGTCGTACTGCGCCGCCACCCGACCGGCGTCCGGACGTCGATGCCGTAGGTCTTGTCGCCGAGGTGGACGTCGCGGAGGGGTACGCCGGGCAGGAGGGCCGGGAAGTCGGGGTCGGGCAGCGTGGTGATCGGCACGGCCTGGGGGTAGGACGGGCTGGCGGCCACCAGCGGCACGGGTGCGTTGCCGGCGGGATGGTCGGCGGTCGCCGCAGCGATGCCGAACCCGACACCGCCCCCGACCACCGCCAGGGCGAGGAGTGCCCCCGTTCCACGCCACGCCATGGGCCCCAGGCTAGTGGTTGCGGCCGCGCGGCCATGGATCGGCGGCGGCCGGGCGATAGCGTCGCGCCATGAGCTTCCTGTTGCGTGACGTGCGCGTCGTCGAGGTGCGGCCGGGCACCGGTCACGGTCCCGAGCCGGTCGACGTCCGGGTCCGCGACGGCGAGGTTGCGGACATCGGCCGGGGGCTCGACCGCCCCGTCGGCGTCCCCGAGTACGACGGCCAGGGGCGCTGGCTGATCCCCGGGCTGTGGGACCAGCACACCCATCTGGGTCAGTGGACGATGACGTCCTCACGGCTGGATCTCGCCCCGGCGCGGTCGGTCGCCGACGTGCAGGGGGCGGTCGCCGAGCGACTGCGGCGGGACCCGGAGGCGCCGATCGTGGTGGGCTGGGGCCACCGTTCCCCGGTGTGGCCGGAGCCGCCGACCGTGGCGGCACTGGACCTGGTGACCGGGGCACGCCCGGTGGTGCTGATCAGCGGCGACGGGCACCACGCGTGGGTCAACTCGGCCGGTCTGCGCGCGCTGGGGCTGCCGCAGCGCGAAGGCATGGTCGAGGAGTCGGAGTGGTTCGAGGCCTACCCGCGGCTCACCGGGCTGCTGGGACGGAGCCTGACGGGTCCGGACGCCTATCGCCGCATGTTCGACGCCGCCGCGGCCCAGGGGGTCGTGGGTCTGGTGGACCTGGAGTTCGACGAGCGACCGGACGCGTGGGCGTCGCGGACCGCGGCCGGGGCGATCCGGCAGCGGGTCCGGGTCGGCACCTATGCCGGCACTCTCGACCTGTTCCTGGGGCTCGGCTTGCGCACCGGCGACGTCCTCCCGGACGCGGATCCACGCGTCACGATGGGCTCGCTCAAGATCATCTCCGACGGCTCGCTCAACACCCGGACGGCGTGGTGCTGCGCGCCTTATGCAGATCGACCTGACGGCGGCGTCGGCGCCCCCAACCTGACCAGCGACGAGCTGCGCGAGCTGCTGACCCGCGCCTCGGTCGGCGGGCTCCGGGTGGCGACCCACGCCATCGGCGACCGTGCCGTCACCGAGGTGCTCGATGCCTATGCGGCCACCGGGGCCCGGGGCTCGATCGAGCACGCCCAGCTGATGAAGCGCGAGGACGTGCCGCGGCTCGCTGCCCTCGGCCTCAAGGCCAGCGTGCAGCCCCACCATCTCATCGACGACCGTGAGGTCACCGACGTGTGCTGGTCGGACCGGTCCGACCGCTGCTTCATGTTCCGCTCGATGCTCGACGCGGGAGTCGAGGTCGTGCTGGGGTCGGACGCGCCGGTCGCGCCACTCGACCCGTGGCTGGCGATCGCTGGCGCCGTCCATCGGGCCGCGGGCGACGACGAACCGTGGCACCCCCAGGAGTCGATCACGGCCCGGGAGGCGCTGGCGGCGTCGGTCGACGGGCTCGGCACGGTCCACGAGGGCATGCCGGCCGACCTGGTGCTCCTGGACGCCGACCCGCTCGACGACGCGGGCACGCCCCAGGAACAGGCGGCGCGACTGCGCGCGATGAGCGTCGCGGCGACCTGGGTCGGCGGCGAGCCCATCCACGGAGAGCTGCGAGACTGATCCGCGCTCGGCCGGTGCCTGACCCGGCTCAGGCGCGGGTCGACCCGAAGCCCAGCAGTGCCGCGAGCCCGAGGGCGCTGCGAGGCGCATAGCCGGTGCGCCACAGGCCGCCGTGCACGGCCTGGTGGGCCTCCTCCTGCCAGGGCTCGGCGAACGCCGGCGCGGGGACGTGGAGGTCGTGGACGAGCAGCGCCGCCATCAGCACCCGCGTCGTCGCGGGGTCGAAGACCTCGGCGCCGAACCGGTGGGCTCCGGCGTACGCCGCCGCGAGGGCGCGGTTCTTGACCACCGACCTGGTCCGCGTGGGCGGGGCGACGTTCATCGACACCGTCCGCCCGGCGGCCCGCTCGGCGGTGGCGCGCCAGCGCTGCATCCGCTTGCCCAGCGCATAGTTGGGCCCCTGCTGGGGCACGAGCGAGTCGCAGATGCCGGGGTCGACCCCGGGCCGGTAGGCGCGCTGGAGCAGCTTGCCGCCGCTGACGGCGCGCAGACCGCGCCCGGGGAGCTTGGCCAGCAGCGACCGGGCCTGATAGGCGGCCACCGAGTGCTCGACCGCCTCGGCGGGGACGGCGAAGACGTCGGTCGGCGTCGCCAGGAACGCGAGGGTCACGTCGTCGCGGCGCGCCTGGAGCGAGGTCGCCAGCGCGTCGCCGGCCACCGAGAGCCGCACGTTGGTGCCGCCGTCGGCGTAGAGATAGCTGCCGAGGACGAGCGGCCCGCCGAGCGACGAGGTCCACTGGAGCACGGTGGGCAGCTCGTGGAGCAGGTCGAGGCCCGCGCGGGTGTGGAGGTCATCGGCCCCCGGCGCCGCGGGCACGATGAGCGTGCCGGCCGACGCCGCGGCGTGGCCGAGCACCCGTCGCCACAGGTCGGC
>JAGQUE010000576.1 GCA_020438665.1 Nocardioidaceae bacterium
AAGACCCCTGGGCAACCGGAGGCCGGACCGACCTCGACAAAGCCGAACCCCTCTGCGGGTTCCACCACCACCGCATCCACGACCCCGCCTACCACCACAAACGACACCCCGACGGCACCATCACCTTCCACCGGCGGACGTGGGATCTCAGCCCTGACCGCGGAACTGAGCGGGCCGCTTCTCCTGGAACGCCGCCACGCCCTCGCGGAAGTCGATGCTCGCGAGCAGCCGGAGCTGGCCGCGCTCTTCGATCGACAGCGCCGACTCGAGGTCGAGGGTGGCCTCGTTGATCGCGGCCTTGGTGGCCGCAGCGGCGGCGGGGGCCGACGCGGCCAGCTGGGCGAGCACCGCCTCCCCCCGATCAGCGAACCCGTCGGCCGGGACGCACTCGGCGACCAGCCCCCACTGCTCGGCCGTCGTCGCGTCCACCTTCTCGCCGGTGAGCGCCATCCGCATCGCCTTGGCCCGCCCGATCGACGCGGCGACCAGCGCGGTGGCACCACCGTCGGGCATCAGGCCGATGCGTGCGAAGGCCAGCACGAACGACGCCGCCTCGCTCGCCACGACATAGTCACAGGCGATAGCCAGGGAGACACCGACGCCAGCGGCGACGCCGTTGACCAGGGCGACCGTGGGCGTCGCCGATCCCGTCAAGGCACGGACGGCCTCGCCGGCGCCGTCGAGGGTCGAGGAGTCCACCTGGTCGGCCAGGTCGGGACCGCTGCCGAGATCGGCGCCGGCACAGAAACCCCGGCCCTCGCCGGTCAGGGCGATCACGCGGGCGGCCGGGTCGGCGTCGAGGCGGCGTACGGCGTCGGCGACCGCGAACAGCATGGCGGCGTCGACCGCGTTGAGCCGGTCGGGCGCCGCCAGGGTGATCCGGCCGACCGCCGCCACGACCTCGACGCGGACCCGGTCACTGGCGCGCACCTCGCTCATGCGTCCTCCTCGGCCGGAGCGTCCGGGACCGCGTTGGGCAGCCGCGGTCCACGCGCGAGCTCGGCTCGCGCGATCGAGCGCAGGTGCACCTCGTCGGGGCCGTCGAAGATGCGCATCGCCCGCTGCCAGCCATACATCTCGGCGAGCGGGGTGTCGTCGCTGACGCCGGCGCCACCGTGCACCTGGATGGCCCGGTCGATGACCTGACAGCTCATCGCGGGGATCGCCGCCTTGGCCATCGCGACCAGGTGGCGCGCTGCCTTGTTGCCGTCGGCGTCGATGGTGGCCGCAGCCAGGTGACACAGCGCCCGGCCCTGCTCGATCTCCATCCGGGACAGGGCGATCTTCTCCTGGACGCTGCTCTGCGCGGCCAGCAGCTTGCCGAAGGCGACCCGCTGCTGGGTGCGCGCCACCATCAGCGCGAGGGCACGTTCGGCCACACCGAGCGACCTCATCACGTGGTGGATCCGGCCGGGGCCGAGGCGCGCCTGAGCCGCGGCGAAGCCGCCGCCCTCCTCGCCGAGGAGGTTGGCGACCGGGACGCGGACGTCGTGGTAGCGGATCTCCACGTGACCTTGGAAGTGGTGGTGTCCCAGCACCGGCGTGGAGCGGACGAGCTCGACCCCAGGGGTGTCGATGGGCACCAGCACCATCGACTGCTGCCGGTGGACCGGCGCCTCCGGGTCGGTCTTGCCCATCACCACGAGGAGCCGGCAGCGCGGGTCGGCCGCGCCCGTGGACCACCACTTGCGACCGGTGATGACGAACTCGTCGCCGTCGCGCACGATGCGGGTCCGGATGTTGGTCGCGTCGCTGCTCGCGACCTCGGGCTCGGTCATCGAGAACGCCGACCGGATCTCACCTTCGAGCAGGGGCTCGAGCCACTGCTTCTTCTGCTCCTCGGTGCCGAGCAGATGCAACAGCTCCATGTTGCCGGTGTCGGGGGCGGCGCAGTTGAGTGCCTCGGGGGCCAGCTCCATGCTCCAGCCGGTGAGCTCGGCGAGCCGGGCGTACTCGAGCTGGGTGAGTCCGGACTCGTCGGGCAGGAAGAGGTTCCACAGACCGAGCTCGCGGGCCGACGCCTTGAGCTCCTCGACGATCGGGGGAACGCTGTGGTCGGCGGGGCCGTGGACCTCGCGGTGCCGGCGGTAGGCCCTTTCACCGGGGATCACCTGCTCGACCATGAACCGTTCGAGGATCGCCTCGAGCTCCAGCGCGCGGGCCGACGGGGTCATGTCCATGCGCCGACGCTATCGCTGCTGACCCGGCGCGGTCAGGCCTGGGTGATGGCGCCGGTGGCGAGCAGCGCGTCGACCTCGGCGGCGGAGAAGCCGTGGGCCAGGAGATAGGTCGACGTGTCGGACCCCGGGGGGCGCTCGGGGCCTGGATCGAGCGCCGGGGTGTCGGAGAACCGTGGCGCCACCCGGGGCACGACCGCGCCGTCGACCTCGGCGAAGACGCCGCGGGCGCGCAGGTGAGGGTGGTCGGGGGCCTCGCCGAGGCCGAGCACCGGCGCCACGCATGCGTCGGACCCGGCGAACTGAGCCGCCCACTCGTCGCGGGTCCGGGTGGCGAAGGCCGCCGCGAACGCCGCCCGGTGCCGCGGCCAGGCCGCGACGTCGTACTGATCCTCGGGGAAGGACAGGCCGAGGCCCTCGAGCAGCAGGGCATAGAACTGCGGCTCGAGCGCGCCCACGCTGACGTGCTTGCCGTCGGCACACGCGTAGGTGTCATAGAAGGGCGCGCCGCCGTCGAGGAGGTTCACCCCACGCCGGTCCTGCCACATGCCGGCGTTGAACATCCCGAAGAGCATGGTCACCAGGGACGCCGCGCCGTCGACCATCGCGGCGTCGATGACCTGTCCGCGTCCGGTGGTCCGACGCGCGTGCAGGGCGGCCAGGATCCCGATGACCAACGGGAAGGTGCCCCCGCCGAAGTCGGCCAGCACGTTGACGGGCGGCATCGGCTTGTCGGCACCGCCGACCAGATGGAGGGCGCCGGTGATGGAGGCATAGCTGATGTCGTGGCCGGCCGTCTCGGCCCACGGCCCGGTCTGGCCCCACCCGGTCATCCGGCCATAGACGAGTCCTGGGTTGCGCGCCAGGCAGACGTCGGGCCCGAGACCGAGCCGTTCGAGGACGCCGGGCCGCATCCCTTCGATGAGCACGTCGGCCTCCTCGAGCAGCCGCAGCACCACCTCGCGCCCGTCCTCGCTCTTGAGATCGACGGCGACGCTGGGGCGCGACCGGCGCAGCCCGTCGGAGGCCAGCGCCAGCAGGCCTCCTCCGCCGGGGCGGTCGATGCGGACGACGTCGGCGCCGAGCTCGGCGAGGAGCAGCGCGGCGAACGGCGCCGGTCCGATGCCCGCCAGCTCGACGATCCGAACCCCGGCCAGCGGACCTCCGGTCCTCGGGTCCGGTACGGCAGGGGCGGGCTGCTCGGGCGATGTCGAGGTCACCTGGCCGATGATGCCGCACGGGCGCGCATGATCCGCACCTTGAGCGGGTGCTCCTCCCGTTTCCAGAGCACCACGACGTCGCCGTTGTGCGCGATCTTGGTGACCACCGACTCCATACCGGCCGAGTCGGCGAGGGCCGACAGGTTGATCGGCGGCGACCAGAGCCCACCGGCCGGGTGGAAGGACCCCTCGAGGGCGTCATCACCCCAGGCGAGGAACACCTCGCAGGTCTGGTTGGTCGCCAGCGACAGGAAGCCGAACCTGTCACCGGTGAGCAGGCGTTCGGGTTTGGACCACGCGCCGTCGCGGGTCCGCTCGACGATGTCCAGCCAGCCGCCCTCGGTGCTGCCGCTGATGGCTGCCACGGCGCTGTGGACATCGCACGGGGACAGCGCGAACCAGTCGACCTCCGCGGGGCCGATCTGTTCGGGCACGCTCCAGGTCCCGTCGACGGATCGGGCCACGCCGTGCGCCGAGGAGAAGTCCGGGGAGAACAGCACGGTCGCGTTGCCCGCGGCGTCCACGGCCAGCACCGGGCTGTAGCCCTCCGCCGCGACTCGGACCGGGTCCGACCAGTAGCCACCGGGCTGCCGGACACGCTCCAGCAGCTCGCCGGGAAGGCTGAGGGTCTGCCGGCCATAGAGCACGACGGCACGACCGACGGCGTCGATCCCGACCGATGGGCACTCCGAGCCGTCCTCGGGCGTCAGCGTGACGACGTCCTCCCACGGGCCCTGGCGGCCACGCCAGACAGCCCGGACCCGCCAGTGAGTGCTGCGGTCGGTGCGGACGGCCCAGGCGATCACCACGTCACCGCCGGGGTTGGCAGCCACGGCCACACTCGAGGCGTAGGACGTCCCCGTGCCGGCCTCGAGCACGACGGGGTCGCTCCACCCGACATCCTGATCGCGCCAGCGCGCCGCCTCGACGCCGTTCATCCGCGGCCCGTCCATGCTGAGCCAGACCGCCGTGACCGAGCCCTGGTCGTCGACAGTGAGCTTGGGGTGCCACCCGTGCCCGATGACCATCGGTGCGCTCCAGCGCCCACCGGCAGGATGGCGGATCGCGACGACCTCGCGCGGCGGCGCGAAATCGGCCCAGACGACGGTCACGTTGCCATCGGGGTCGATGGCCGCGTCGGCGCCATAGGGCGACTCGGCGAGCTCCTTGATCGGAGTCCACAGCATCACGCGCACCTCCGAAACCGCCCCGAGACCGAGGCCGACGGGGCGTGGTCCACCCATGACCCCCGGGGCTGGTCCTGCCCTCAGGTTAGGTCCGCTGGGCGCAGCCGACGGTGTGACGACGGCCACGTGCGGTGGCAGAATCTTGCCTACCCCCGCGTCGGCGCGTCAGGGGAGGAGCGGTCGCGCGCGGGCCCGCGGATGCGTCTCGTCCATGCGTACGAGCACGACGAGCCCGGAGAGGGCGGTGAGCGCAGCGACGACACCGACCGCGGGCCGGACGCCATAGAGGTCGGCGAGGACGCCTGCGACCAGCGCGCCCACGGCGAAGCCACCGTCGCGCCACAGCCGGTAGGTGCCGAGCGCGCGGGCGCGCCAGCTCGGGTGGGCGACGTCACCGATCGACGCCAGCAGCGTCGGGTAGACCATCGCCGTGCCGAGGCCGAGCAGCACCAGCGCGACGGCCCACCCGGTGAACCCGCTGAGCGAGGCCACCATGGCCAGCGCCACCGCTTGGAGCAGCATGCCGCCGACGATGAGCCCCTTGCGTCCCCAGCGATCCGAGAGTGCCCCCGTCGCCAGCTGGCTCAGACCCCACACGGCCGGATAGAGCGCCGCCAGCACGCCGATCCGGCCGATCGTCAGCCCGGCCCCGAGGAACAGGACGGGGAACAGGCCCCAGGCAAGCCCGTCGTTGAGGTTGTTGACCAGGCCCGCCTGGCTGGCGGCGGACAGGGCGGGGTCGCGCAGCGAGGTCCGCGTGAAGACGTCACGGTCGCTGAGCCGCTCGACATCCGACGCAGCGTCACCCGCAGCAGGCGCGAACCGGACGGCCTCATGACGCGCATGCCCCTGGGTCTCTCGTACGGCGAGCGCGCTGAGACCCAGCCCCAGAGCGACGATGACGAGCCCGAGATAGAACGGCTGTGGCCGCAGGCCATAGGACGACGCGAGCGCCCCGGTGGCCATGGCCATCGCCGCGACAGCGGCATAGCCGGCGGCCTCGTTGAGCCCCATCGCCAGGCCGCGCCGCTGCGGGCCTACCAGGTCGACCTTCATGACGACCGTGGTCGACCAGGTCAGGCCGTGGCTGACGCCGAGCAGCACGTTGGCGAGGATGACCCATCCCCAGGCCGGAGCCCAGATCAGCAGGATCGGCACCGGGACGGCGACAACCCATCCCGTGACCAGCACGGGCTTGCGGCCGACGCGGTCCGACCAGGCGCCGGCGAGATAGTTGGTGGCCGCCTTGGCCAGGCCGAACGCGAGGATGAAGGTGAGCGCCGAGGAATAGGCGTCGAGGTGGAACTCCTCGGCGGCGAGCAGTGGGAGCACGGTGCGCTCCTGACCGAGCGCCGCGCCCACGAGGGCGTTGATGCCGACGAGCAGGCCGAACTGCGCAAGGTTCTGGCGCAGGCCGAGCCGCACGGGGGCGTCGCCGGGAGACGGAGACATCGCCAGTCCTCCCTCGCGTCGTGGTCGGCGGCAGGCTACAGCCGGACAACGAGCGACCCGGGCCAGGGAGCAGGGTTGCTCCGACCCGGGTCGTGGTGGCCGGCTCATCGGATCCCCGTCGCCCTCCAGGGCCGCCGCATCCTTCGACCCCGAGATGAGCAAGGAGTCAGCTGCCCTGGACGACGCTCTCCGATGAGCTGCTGTCCGGCAGGCCGTCCCCGGTGGTGGGGTCGGGGACGGCTCCGCCGATCAGCGGAGCCCGGTCGGGGGGGTGCCTCCCGAGCTCCTTTACTATTCAAGTGATTGCTTGAACAATAGCAGACGTGAAGAATGGTTGTCATGCCCGATGAGCAAAATGTGCTCTACCCAACACAAGCCATGGAGTTCCGCGACGAGGTGTTCGGGCACTTCGCCCGGATGGGCGCGGCCTTCGGCCACGCCCGGCGACTCCAGCTGATCATGGTGCTGTCCCAGGGGGAGCGCTCGGTCGAGACGCTGGCCAACGAGGTCGGCTCCACCGTGGCCAACACCTCGCGCCACCTCCGCATCCTGGCCGGCGCGGGTCTGGTCACGCGCCGTGCCGATGGCACGTCGCGGATCTACCGACTGTCCAGCCCCGCGGTGGCCGAGGCCTACTACACCCTCATCAAGCTGGCCGAGAAGCACATCGCCGACGTCAGCTCGCTGGCGGACGCGTTCTTCGACGAGATCGACGGCACCACGCCCATCAGCCTCGAGGAGCTCGCCGAGATCTCGCGCGAGGGCAACGTCCTGCTCGTCGACGTGCGACCGCCCCAGGAGTACGCCCACGGTCACCTCGACGGCGCGATCAACCTGCCGGTGGGCGAGATCGCCGGCCGGCTGGCCGAGCTGCCGCCCGACTCCAAGGTCGTCGCCTACTGCCGCGGCCCCTACTGCGTGATGTCGGCGACGGCGGTCCATCAGCTGCGCGAGGCCGGCTATGACGCCGTCCGCCTCGCCGAGGCCTTCACCCCGACCGGCTGAGCTGGAGGCTCAGCCTCAGCGGATACGGCGCGGCTTGCCCGGCACGACCAGGTCCGCCGCCCCGCCCTGGGCGGTGGCCACGCACGCGAGCGCGTGTCCCTTGTCGGCGGCGACGATCCGGTAGTCGTGCCGGCCCGCGCCTCTGATGGGGTGGCCGTCGCGCGTCCATGCGAACCTGACCCGATGCTTCTCCACCCAGAAGCCCGTCCGGCAGCTGACGGTGCGCCCGACGTGTGGCATGCCCGCCACCGTGGTCCGACGGACCGGCACGCCATCGACCCACCCCGACACCAGGGCCGGGCCGGTCGCCTGGGTCTGCAGCCGGAAGGTGGTGTCCGGATAGGTGCCGTGCGTGTAGATCAGGGTCGCTCGTCCGGCGGCATCCAGCCCGACCTGCTCGCTGTTGCTGTCACCCGACGTGGCGAAGTCACCGGTCAGCGTCACTGGCGTGGTCGCCGTTCCCGCATCCAGCACGCGGGCCTCCAGCCCGAGGCTGACCAGGCCGAGGGTGAAGCGCTGATAGACGAGCAGCGCCGTGCCGTCGGGGCGGCGCACGAGGGCGTCCAGCTCTGCGTCCTCACCGCTCGGCGTGAGCTGCATCGCCGGCGCGAGCGTCGCGCCGTCCCAGTACCGCTCATAGAGCTGGACGTTGACACCGCTCCCCTGCCGCCACAGCACGGTGGCGGCGCCGTCGTTGCCGGCGACGACGTAGGGCTGGACGTCGAGCTGACCGGCGCCGGTCACGACGTCGCGGCCGACCCAGGGGGCGAGCTTGCGGCCGGTCTCCAGCGTCGCCATGCGCACGGCAGTCATCGGACCGCTCGCCGGCGCGGTCCAGGCGACGACCGCGGTCCCGCCAGGAGTCATCGCCGTGCTCGCGCGCTGGGAGTCGCCAGCCCCCGAGAGCGTCGCGGTCTTCCAGGTCCGCCCCGGACGGTGCGACTTCGTCGACGCTCGCACCGTCATGTCGGCCAGGTTGTAGCCCTGGATGAACCCCACGACGATGTCACCCTTGGCGTTGACGGCCAGGTCCATGCCGACCGAGAACTCTCCGGCGGGCGTGACGAAGCGGTTCTTCCAGGGCCCGTGCGGCGCCTTGACCCCCACCGCGATCCGATAGACCGGTGGCGAGCTCACCAGCTTGGCGGAGGCGTAGGTCGAGACGACCAGGGTGCCGTCGCGGGTCATCGATAGCTGCGGGGAGGAGTGGTAGAAGCCGGGCTGGTCGGTGAACAGCTCGACCGGCTTGGTCCAGCGGCGCTTGCTCGTGTCGAGCCGGGTCAGGAACGTGCGGTAGTCACCGGCGTTGATCGAGTACGCCGCCCAGAAGTCGCCGTCGGGTGTCGGCTGGATCACGGAGATGCCCAGATAGCTGCCCCTGAGCCGGTTCTTGACGTCGACCCACCCACCCCGCCCCGGGAGGCGGATACGGGCGTGCACGATGTTGTCGGTCCCCGAACCGGCGGTGCCCCACAGCAGCAGATCGGTGCCGTCCGCGGCCGTGGCCCAACCCGGGTTGACCAGCCCCGTGGTGCCCGGGATGTCCCGGGGCGGTGTCCAGTCCGGCTCGCCTGCCGCCTCGACGCTCGGCGCCACCAGGAACGACGCGGTCACCCCGGCGACGATCGCCGCACCGACAAGAGCCCGACGCAGCACCACGACCGCCTCCGATCCGGGCGCCCGCACGAGCAACCAGGTGCCGTGAGGCTAATCGCCTGCCGTCGACCCGGCAACGTCCCCGTGGGGTTGACGTCACTCGGCCCGGGCCGAGAACCGGCCCGCGTGCCGCCTGACACGTGGACGGTGCCGGGTCGGAACGCGGGTCATTGATAACGTGTCGCGGTCCTAGTTGCTGGGGAGGTTCACAGGTGGCGGACACACCACGACAGTCACGATCCACCGTCCACGTGCCGCCGCCCGACCACCACCGTGACGTCACCGGTGGCGCGCTGCGGGCCGGAGTCTTCGGCGCCATGGACGGGCTCGTGTCCAACTTCTCGCTCGTCGCCGGGGTGATCGGCGGCGGCGTGAGCACCCAGACCGTGATCCTGACGGGGCTGGCCGGGCTCGCCGCGGGCGCGTTCTCGATGGCGGTCGGTGAATACACCTCCGTGGCGTCGCAGAGCGAGGCGACCGAGGCCGAGATCGCCAAGGAGAAGCTCGAGATCTCGCGCAACCCCGTCGGCGAGGCCGCGGAGCTGGCGCTCATCTATGAGCGCTACGGCATGGACGCCGAGACCGCGCTCAAGGCCGCCCAGCAGATCACCGCCAACCCCGAGCACAACTGGCGCGTGCACACCCGCGAGGAGCTGGGCGTCGACCCCGACGACCTGCCGTCGCCCTACGTCGCCGCCGCGTCGTCGTTCGGCGCGTTCACCGTCGGCGGACTGGTCCCGCTGCTGCCGCTGTTCTTCGGCGCCGGCTCGATCCTGGTCGTCGCGCTCGTGAGCGCCGTCGCCCTGTTCGTCAGCGGCGGCCTGGTCGCCACCCTCACCACGCGCAGCCCGTGGTTCGGTGGTGCCCGCCAGCTCGTCCTGGGCCTGGTCGCGGCCGCGGCCACCTACGGCCTGGGGAGCATCATCGGTAGCAATATCGGCTGAGTTCCCGGTTCTTTGCTGCGGATTCCTTGCCCCCGGGGCCGCGAGTCGGTTGACTTACGAAGCAGACCTTGACCAGGAGGAGCGAAATTGACTGCCTATGCGGTCGTCAACCCCGCCACGGGGGAGACCATCAAGACCTACCCGACTGCCACCGACGACGACATCCAGGCCGCCATCACCAAGGCCCAGCATGCCTACAAGACGTGGGGCCGCACCTCGACGGTCGCCGAGCGCGCCGCTCTGGTCGCCCGCGTCGCGGAGCTCCACACCGAGCGCGCCGAGGAGCTCGCCGACATCATGGTGACCGAGATGGGCAAGCCCCGCGAGGAGGCCATCGGCGAGGTGGAGTTCAGCGCCGCCATCTATCAGTACTACGCCGACAACGCCGAGACGTTCCTGGCCGACGAGGACATCACGCTCCTGGCGGGTGAGGGCACCGCCCGCATCACCCGCGAGCCCGTCGGTGTCCTGCTCGGCGTCATGCCGTGGAACTTCCCGGCCTACCAGGTCGCGCGGTTCGCCGGGCCCAACCTGTGCCTGGGCAACACCATCCTGCTCAAGCACGCGCTGCAGTGCCCGGCGTCCGCCGAGGCGCTCCAGAAGATCTTCGACGACGCCGGCTTCCCCGAGGGCGCCTACGTCAACATCTATGCCAGCCACGACCAGATCGCCGACGTTGTCGCCGACCCGCGCGTCCAGGGCGTCTCGGTCACCGGCTCCGAGCGCGCCGGTGCGGCGGTGGCCGAGGTCGCGGGCCGCAACCTCAAGAAGGTCGTGCTCGAGCTGGGCGGGTCCGACCCGTTCATCGTGCTCGGCACCGACGACCTCGACGCGACCGTCGAGGCCGCCCTGGCCGCCCGCCTGGGCAACACCGGCCAGGCCTGCAACGCCGGCAAGCGGTTCATCGTCGTGGAGAACCTCTATGATGAGTTCCTCGAGAAGTTCACCGCCGGCGTGGTCGCCAACGGGAGCGCCCCGCTGAGCTCGGCCGGCGCCGCTGACACGCTGATGGCGCAGCTCGCCGACGCGACCGCGTCCGGTGCCGAGCTGACGTCGTCAGGGGCGGAGCGCAGCGGCGCCCACGTGCCGTTCGGCGTCCTGACCAACGTCAGCCGTGAGAGCAAGACCTTCTATGAGGAGCTGTTCGGCCCGGTGGCGATGGTCTTCAAGGTCGCCGACGAGGCCGCCGCCGTCGAGCTCGCCAACGACACCCCGTTCGGCCTCGGCTCCTATCTGTTCACCAACGACGCGGAGCAGGCCGAGCGGGTCGCCGCGCAGATCGAGGCCGGCATGGTCTTCGTCAACTGCGTGGACGCGGACGGCGCCGAGCTGCCCTTCGGCGGTGTGAAGCGTTCCGGCATGGGGCGCGAGCTGGGCCGGTTCGGCATCGAGGAGTTCGTCAACCGCAAGATGATCCGGATCAACGCCTGAGCGACTCCACT
Source organism: Nocardioidaceae bacterium (assembly GCA_020438665.1). Next base: position 11,084 of record JAGQUE010000576.1, read on the forward strand.
GTCGACCTGACGTGACCATGTGGTGACGGGGCCCCCGCTTCGGCGGGGGCCCTGTTGTCCTTCTCGGGCCTGTCGTCCTTCTCGGCCTGTTGTCCTTCTCGGGCCTGTCGTCCTTCTCGGTGCGCTCAGACTGCGCAGCCGTCGGACCCGCAGGCCTGGCTCTGGGCCGCCTGCTCGTCGGTGGCCCCGACCGTCGTGCGCTGCTGGTCGGCGGCCGCCCGCGCCAGCACCTGCTGGAACACCTCGACCGGCTGGGCGCCCGAGATGCCATAGCGGCCGTCGACGACGAAGAACGGCACACCGCCGGCGCCACAGGCGCGGGCCTGGTCGATGTCGGCCTCGACGTCGCCGCGGAAGCGGTCGGAGGGCAGGGTCTGGTCGACATCGTCGGCCGGCATCCCTATCGAGGCAGCGATCTCCCGCAGCACCCCGTGGTCGGCGACGTTGCGCGCCTGGGTGAAGTACGCCGACAGCAAGGCCTCCTCGAGGGCGCCCTGGTGACCGGTCTCCCGGGCCAGGTGGAGCAGCCGGTGGGCGTCGACGGTGTTGACGACCTGGGCCTCGTGCTGGCGAAAGACCATGCCCTCCTCGGCGGCGATCGCGTCGACCTGGGCGATCATCGCGAGGCCCGCCTCGATCCCGCCGCCGTACTTGCGGCCGAGGTGCTCGGCGATCGTCTCCGTCGGCACCGTGGGTGCGGACGGGTCGAGCTGGAAGGAGCGCCACACCACCTCGACGTCGCCCTCGTGATCGGCGATCGCGCGCTCGAGGCGCCGTTTGCCGATGTAGCACCACGGACACACCACGTCGGACCAGACCTCGACAAGCACGCCGACCCAACCACGCGGAGGGCTCGGGTGTTCCCTCGGCACTGTTGGCCGCGTCACCCCGTAGCGTGTCCGCCATGCACTACGTCGGCGTCGACCTCGCCTGGGGGCGACAACGTCCCACCGGGATCGCGGTGCTCGACGCGACCGGGCGGCTGGTCCACGTCGCGGCGGTCCTGACCGACGACGAGATCCCCGGGGCGGTCGCACCGTTCGCAGCCGACGAGTGCGTGGTCGCGTTCGACGCCCCGCTGATCGTCACCAACCCCACAGGCAATCGGCCGGCGGAGGCGGCCCTCAACCGCGACTTCGCGCGCTTCGAGGCCGGCGCCCACCCGTCCAACACCGGCAAGCCGGAGCTGGCGCACCCGCGGGCGGCGGCGCTCAGCGCCGAGCTGGGTCTGGACCTCGACCCCCACAGCGCCGCGACGCGTCGCGCACTCGAGGTCTATCCGCACCCGGCCACGATCGCGCTGTTCCGGCTGGGCCGCACCCTGAAGTACAAGAACAAGCCGGGTCGCACCCTGGAGACCATGCGCGCGGAGCTGGCGATGCTCACCGAGCTGCTCGAGGGGTTGGCCACCGCAGACCCTCCGCTGCACCTGGCCGACCACGACGACTGGCGGTCCTTGGTCGCGGCGGTGCGCGGCGCGGGCCGCAAGAGCGAGCTGCGGGTGGCCGAGGACCAGGTGGACGCGGTCGTCTGCGCCTATGTCGCGCTGCTGGCGGACCAGCGGCCGGACCGGGTCACCCTCTATGGCGACCACGACACCGGCTACATCCTGACGCCGACCCTGCCCGCCGGCCACCAGCCGTCGCCGCGGCTGCCCGACCCGCTGGCCGACCCGGTCGCCCGCGCCGCACGCGACTATGCCGAGCTGCGGCCCTCGTTGGTGCCGGCGGCCGAGGCCGCGGTGGAGCTGGTGACGGGTCTCCTCGACGACGCCGGCATCAACTACCTCGCCGTGACCGGACGCGCCAAGACCATCGCCTCCTTCGCGGCCAAGGTCGGCCGCTTCCTGGCCGCCGCCCCCGATGCCGACCCGCTCACCGACATGACCGACCTGGTCGGCGTCCGCGTCGTCGCCTATGTGCACGGTGACGTCGACGCGGTGGCCACGCTGCTCCACGAGGAGCTGGACGTCCACGACGACCGCGACCTCGGTGAGGAGACCGCCAGCCAGGGTCGCTTCGGCTATGCCAGCCGTCACCTCCAAGCGCGGCTGCGGCCAGACGCCCAGCCGCTGCACCC
>JAGQUE010000577.1:0-2924 GCA_020438665.1 Nocardioidaceae bacterium
CGACCACGTGGTTGTTGGTGAGGATCTTCCCGTCGGCGCTGAGGATGATGCCGGAGCCCGAGCCGGCGCCCTGGGAGCCGGCCACGTCGATCTTGACCACCGAGGGCAGCACCGCCGCCGCGACCTGCTCGACGGACCCCGTCGACGGTGCGGTGCCCTGGTGGACCGCCGGGGAGGCGTTGGAGGTCGACGCGGTGGTGACATCGCTCCGCTGGGTGGAGTTCCACAGCACCGATCCGCCGACGCCGGCGCCCGCGCCCAGCACGAGCGAGGCCGCCATCACGCCGGCCCCGATCCCGCGCGAGCGGCGCGGGCGGGGTTCCGGGGTCGGCGCGGGTGGATAGGGCGGAAAGCCGGGTGGTGGGCCGCCATAGGGCCGCGGATAGGGCGCGGTGCTGGTGGCGGTGCGCTGGGGGCCGAAGTCGGGCTGCTGGTCCTGAGGGGGCGGGGGCAGGTGGCCGCCCTGCTGGGGGTGGAAGCGTTCGTCGGACATGCTCCGAGGTTCCCCGGCGACGCTGTGAGGACGCTGAGTCGAGGCTGGGCGGTCGCGAAAAGGTTGCTGCTCGAAGAGCGGGTGCGGCGACCTCAGAGCCGGCCTACGGCGTCGCCGGGGCGCACCACGCCCCCGGTGACGACCCGGGCGCAGAAGCCGCGCAGGCGCAGCGCCTTGCCCTGCTCGGAGTTGATGAAGGCGACGGCCTCCTCGCCGAACCGGCGCTGGAACTTGGCGCAGCCGTTGTGGGGCTTGTCGGTGACCTCGATGACCGCGTCGTCGCCGATGGCCAGCCGGGTCCCCGGCTGGAGGTTGTCGTGGGAGACGTCGAGGTCGAGGAAGAGCTGGTCGCCGGCGAGCGCCTGCTCGGTGGCCGTGTCGGCCAACAGCCCCACCATCCGCGCGCTCATCACGTTGAGCTGAGCCTTGAGGTGGCGCCCGTCGGCGATCGCGTGGGACGTGGCGCGCGACAGCCAGTTGTCACCGACGAGTCCCTCCTCGATGTCGAGCACGCCCTCGTCGAGCACCTCGCGCTCTCCGACCGCGGGGCGGCGTACGACGAGGGTCAGCGTGCCGAGCTCGGCGGGGGCGGAGCGCAGGTGGTCGAGGGCAGCAGTCAGCTCGGCGGTCGTGGTTGGCATGGACCGAAGTCTGCCACCCGGCGAGGTGAGGTGACCCTTGTCACAGCGGGGCGGCCGTGCAAGATTCCAGATACCCGCCGGTACACCGGGTCGGCATCCCCGAGGAGGCTCCATGTCCCTGTCCCCGCCTGAGCCGCGCTTCGTCGACGACCGCCTCGCGTGGTGGGCGGAGCACACGCCCGATGGCGAGGCGATCACGTTTGGCCAGCGCAGCTGGACCTGGGCGGAGTGGCACGACCGGGTCCGCCGCGCCGCCGGAGCCCTCCAGTCCCTCGGGGTCGGTCGTGGCGACGTCGTCGCGTTCCTCGACAAGAACCACCCGGCCACCGTGGAGATCTCGCTGGCGGCTGCCTCCCTCGGGGCGGCGAACGCCATCGTCAACTGGCGGCTCGCCGGCGACGAGGTCGACTACACGATCAACGACTCCGGCGCCAAGGTCGTGTTCGTCGGCACGGAGCTCAAGCCGGTCATCGACGGCCTGCTCGACCGTCTCCCCGGGGTCGAGCACATCGTCGAGGTCACGCCCGACGGCGCTGAGGGCGACGCCTATGAGGCCCTGCTCGCCGCGGCGTCACCGTTGTCACGACCCGACGACGTGGACCCCGACGACGTCTGCCTGGTGCTCTACTCCTCCGGCACTACGGGGCGGCCCAAGGGCGTCATGCTGACCCACCACAACATGGTCCGTCACACCCTCAACGCCCACGACGGCTGGGCGTTCGAGCCTGGTGACAAGTCGATGGTGTCGATGCCGCTGTTCCACGTCGGCGGGTCGTCGTACATCTTGTTCTCGCTCCACGACGGTGTCCCGAGCGTGATGACGCGCGAGCCCGACGCCGCCTCGCTGGCGGGGGCCATCATGGCCGGCGCCAACCGCACCTTCCTCGTCCCGGCAGTGCTGGCGCAGGTCCTGCAGGCGGGGCCGCAGGCCATCGGGCTGTTCGGCAAGCTCAAGACCTATACCTACGGCGCCTCGCCGATGCCGTTGCCGCTGCTGCGCGAGGCCATGAAGGCGTGGCCCGACACCGACTTCATCCAGGTCTATGGCCTCACCGAGGTCGCCGGGGTCGCCACGCACCTGATGCCCGACGCCCACCGCGACGAGCTCCACCCCGAGCGGCTCGTCTCGGCCGGCCAGGCGCTGCCCGAGTGTGAGGTCCGTGTCGTCGACCCGGCCACGCTCGAGGACCTGCCGGTCGGGGAGCACGGCGAGATCTGGCTCAAGACGCCCCAGCTGATGAAGGGCTATCTCGGCAAGCCCGAGGAGACCGCCAAGGTCATCACGGCCGACGGCTGGTTCCGCACCGGCGACATGGGGCGCGTCGACGAGGGCGGCTTCGTCTTCGTCGAGGACCGGCTCAAGGACATGATCATCAGTGGCGGCGAGAACATCTATAGCCCCGAGATCGAGCGTGTCCTGGCCGAGCACCCCGCTGTCATGGAGGTCGCGATCATCGGCGTCCCCCACGAGAAGTGGGGCGAGACCGTCAAGGCGGTGGTGTCCCTCAAGCCCGACACCAGTGCCACCGAGGCCGAGCTCATCGCGTGGTGCCAGGAGTCGCTGGCGCGCTTCAAGTGCCCCACCTCGGTCGACATCCTCACCGCCCTGCCGCGCAACCCGACCGGCAAGATCCTCAAGCGCGAGCTGCGCCGCCCCTATTGGGAGGGGCGGGACCGGTCGATCGTCTGAGCGACGGGAGGGCGTCGTACACCCCTCGTGTCACACCTCTCGACCGAAACTGCCACTTCTCGGCCGAAGTTTCGCTCGAGAAGTGACAGTTTCACCGGCG
>JAGQUE010000577.1:2958-3218 GCA_020438665.1 Nocardioidaceae bacterium
ACGCAACCCCCTCAACCCCCCACGGCGGCGAGCAGCACGTCCAGCTCCGTGGCGAGGCGGTCGGCGAGGACCTGGACGTCCGGGACGGCGCGACGGTCGGCGACGAGGCCGACGTGGAGCCGGCCGAGATAGCTCAGCACCGTGATGTTGAGCGCGAGCCCGTCGGTGACGATGGACAGCGGGTAATGGGCGAGCACCTGGGCGCCGGCGAGGAAGATCGGGATCGGCGGGCCAGGGACGTTGGACACGACGACGTTGAA
>JAGQUE010000578.1 GCA_020438665.1 Nocardioidaceae bacterium
GACCCACTTCCACGCCGACCACATCTCCGGGCTCGACGGGGTCCTGCGCGGCCGTCGCGTCGATGAGCTCGAGGTGACCGGGCTCGCCGAGCCCGCCGACAACGCGGGCGCCGTCGCCGCCATTGCCGCCGCCACCGGGCTGAGGCCCAGGGTGCCCGCCCTCGGCGAGACCCGCCGGCTCGGTGACGTGGTGCTCCAGGTCGTCTCACTGGGCGCAGGGGTGGCCGCCCAGGACCCGGGCGTCCACACGGACGAGCCGCCAGGGGAGGGCAGCGCCGCCAACAACGCGAGCATCGTGACGGTGGCCGAGGTGGGCGGCATCCGCATCCTGCTCACCGGTGACATCGAGCCGGAAGCGCAGGCTCGGCTCGCCGCGACCGTGTCCGGGCTCCAGGTCGACGTCCTCAAGGTGCCTCATCACGGCAGCAGCCACCAGGACCTCGACTGGCTGCTGTCCCTGGGGGCGCGGGTCGCGCTGATCTCGGTCGGCGCCGACAACGACTACGGCCATCCGTCGCCCGACGTGGTCGACGCGCTCACCGCGGCCGGCACCCTCGTGCTGCGCACCGACCTCCAGGGTGACCTGGCGGTGACGGTCACCGCCGACGGCAGCGTCGCCAGCGCCACCGAGCGATGATCCGGCCGGGTCAGGTCCCGTGCGATGCCCACGACGGCCGGGCTGTCGCCGGGCTGTGGCAGGCTGATCCCACCATGGCAGCCCTCCGTCCCGCCGACGTCCTCGGTCGCGTGCTCCTCGTCACCGGCAAGGAGGAGTTCCTCGGCGAGCGCACCGTCGTGGCCGTGCGCGCCGCCGTACGCCAGCACGACCCGGAGGCGGAGCTCTCCGAAGCGCAGGCGGGCGATCTGACGATGGCGACCTTGGGCGAGCTCTCGGCGCCGTCGCTGTTCACCTCGACGCGCTGCGTGGTGGTGCGGGGGCTGGAGAATCTCCCCGACGAGTCGGTCGACGGGGTTCTCGCCTATGCCGCCGAGCCGGTCGAGGACGTGGCACTCGTGCTCGTCCACGGCGGTGGCCAGAAGGGCACCGGACTGCTCACCAAGCTGCGCAAGCTCCCGAGCGTCACCGAGCACAAGACCGTGGAGGTCAAGCCCTCGGAGTTCGCGGGGTTCGTGGCCTCCGAGGTCCGCCAGCACGCCTCGTCGATCGACGAGGCGGCGGCCGAGGCGCTGGTCCAGGCGGTCGGCCACGACCTGCGGGCGCTGGCCGGGGCGGCCCATCAGCTCACCAACGACTTCCCGGGGCAGCCGCTCACCGTCGACAAGGTGAAGAAATACTTCGGCGGTCGTGCCGAGGCCAAGTCGTTCGCCGTGGCCGACGCCGCCTTCTGGGGTCGCCGCGAGATCGCGCTCGAGGAACTGCGATGGGCGCTGGACGGCGGGACAGCCCCCGTCCTGGTCACCTCGGCGTTCGCCGGCAGTGCTCGCGGGGTGGCTCGCTACAAGGCGGCCCCGCGCGGGATGCGCGAGGCCGACCTCGCGCGTGAGGTCGGCGTACCCCCCTGGAAGCTGCGCACCATCCGCGACCAGTCGCGCACGTGGTCCGACGGCGGCATCGCCCACGCGATCATGGCGATCGCGCGCGCCGACGCCGACATCAAGGGCGCCGCGACTGACCCCGCCTACACCCTGGAGCGGCTGGTCCTCACGATCACCGGTCTGCGCGACCCGCGCTGACCCGGCCTGCTCGGATACGCGAACGACCCGCCGCGAGAGCGGCGGGTCGTGGGGCGTCCGAGGACGTCGACAGTCTCGAGATCAGAGGCTGTTGGCAGCCTTGGCGATGGCGGACTTGCGGTTGGCCGCCTGGTTCTTGTGGATGACGCCCTT
>JAGQUE010000579.1 GCA_020438665.1 Nocardioidaceae bacterium
GCCTCGCGGGCGAGGTCCTCACGGCCCATCTCGATCGCCTTCTCGGCCTGGGACTGGAGCTTGGCGGACTGCTGCTCGAGCTGGCCGACCTGGATCTCCACGCGCTTGCGACTGGTGGCCACGTCGGCCACGCCGCGGCGTACCTTGGCCAGCAGCTCCTGCTGGCGGGCATAGCTGTAGTCGAGCGTCTCCCGGGGATCCTCGGCACGGTCCAGGACCTTGTTGGCCTTGGACCGGAAGATCATGGTCATGCGCTGCCAAAGACTCATGGGGTCTGGCCCCTCCTCGTGACGTGTCACCCCGCGGTGAGCTGATGCATTCACCCTAGGCGTTCGGCCAAGCACAGGCGAGGCCAGGCGGGTGTGGGCGCGCCGCGTCCAGGTAGGGTGGGGCGTCCCACACCACGTCCCCCCAGAAGGCCATTGCCCGTGTTCCGCCGCAGCAAGCCCGCCGACGAGATCCCCCAGCCGCACGACAAGCCCGGGGGCAAGGGTCGGCCGACCCCCACGCGCCGCGAGGCCGAGGCCGCTGCCAAGGCCCGCGCCCAGGTCCCGCGCACGCGCAAGGAGCAGGCGGCGGCTGCCCGCGCGGCCCGGAGCCAGTCGGGCCAGCAGATGCGCGCGGCCATGCGCACCGGCGATGACCGCTACCTGCCCGAGCGCGACCGCGGTCCCGTCAAGCGGTTCATCCGCGACTATGTCGACTCGCGCTTCCAGTTCATCCAGATCCTGCTGCCTGTCCTGGTCGTGGCGCTGGCGCTCCCCTACATCGTCAAGACGCAGTGGGCGTTCAGCTTCGCCAACATGCTGACGCTGACCGGGATGATGCTGGTGCTCTATGACATCGTCATGCTGCGCTTCCGCTTGCGCCGCGAGCTGGCTCGGCGGTTCCCCGACGCGACCACGCGCGGCACGACCACCTATGCCGTGATGCGCTCATTGCAGCTGAAGTTCCTCCGCATGCCCAAGCCGCAGGTCAAGATCGGCCAGGCGCTTCCCGAGACCTACCGCTGAACCGCTAGGCCCCGGGCAGCTCCACGCGGACGCGACGGAAGCCGCGACCCTTGCTCTCGACCTTAGCGATGCGGACCTCGCCGATCTGACGCGTGGAGGCGACATGGGTGCCCGAGTCGGCCTGCTTGTCGAGCCCGGCGACGTCGATGATGCGGATCTCCTCGACCTCGTCGGGGATGAGGAGCTGCGCCGTGCGCATCACCTCGGGGTCCGCGACCGCCACGGCGCGCGGAACCACGCGGGCGGTGATGGCCCGGTCGGCGAGGATCTCCTCGTTGACGACGCGCTCGAGCTCCTCCTTGAAGCCGGGCGGCACCTCGGGCAGGTTGAAGTCGAGCCGTCCGGTCAGCGGCTCCATGTTGGAGCCGGTCACCAGCGCGGCGAAGTCGCGGAACACCACTCCGGAGACGACGTGCAAGGCGGAGTGGGTGCGCATCAGCCGGCGCCGGCGTACGTCGTCCAGGCGCGCGACCACCCTCGTGCCGACCGGCGGAAGCGGGTCGCCGTCGACCGGCACCAGCCCGGCGGCGGAGACGCCGGCGATCCGGGTGAACACGCCGCCCCACTCGAGCTGGCCCGCGTCCGGTGGCTGGCCACCGCCGCCGGGAAAGAACGCCGACTCGTCGATCACGATGCCCTCGGGTGAAGACGACAACACCGTGGCCGACCACGAGGCGAGCTCCTGGTCACGCCAATAGAGGGGATGCGTCATGTCGGCCACTCTAGGGCGCTGACCGGCGGTGACCGCGGCCGGTGAGGACCGGTCTGCGAGACTCGCGAGGTGATCTGGGGTCTGCTGGCCGGACTGGCTGCCGCCGCGTGTTTCGGGCTGGCCGCCGTCGCCCAGGCGCGCGCGGTCCGGTCGCTGCCCGAACGTGTGGGCGGCCTGGGCCCCTTCGTGCGAGCGGCGGTCGGCAGCCCGTTGCTCATGGCCGTCGTGGCGGCCTATCTGGCGGGGTTCGTCCTCCATGCGGTGTCGATCTGGCTGCTGCCGCTCTATCTCGCGCAGGCGAGCATCGCCATGTCGCTGCCGATCACCGCGATCGGGGTCGGCCTGGTCGGCGAGCGCGTGGGAGCACGGCAGTGGCTGGCGCTGGAGGTCGTCGTCGTGGGGCTGTGGCTGCTGGCGCTGAGCGCCGGGGATCCCGGCGCGGTCACCGTCTCCGGGCCCTTCGTCGTGAGCCTGGTGGTCGGCGCGGCCGCCATCGCCGCCCTCACGACGGTGGTCACCTCGCCCGTCCTGCTCGGGTCGCTGTCCGGGCTGGCCTACGCCGGCTCGGCCATCGCCGTCCGCGCGGTGGGATGGCCGTTGGAGCCGCTCGCCGTCGTGGCTGCGGTGACCGTCTCGGCCTTCGGGTTGTTGGGGTTCTGGACCTATTCGACCGCCTTGGACCGCGGTCAGGTGTCGGCGGTGACCGCCCCGCTGATCGTGGGGCAGACGACCGGACCCGCCGTCGTCGGCGTCACATTCCTCGGTGACGGGGTGCGGCACGACTGGTGGCCCGTGATGGTCGTCGGGCTGGTGCTGGCGATGGTCGGCGCTGCCCTGGTCAGTGGAAGGAGTCCCGATCCGGCGAACGCGTCAGCGACGGCGACCGCTGGATGACGCCCTCGAGGGCGGTGTCGATGGCCCCGAGGAGGGCGTCGTCGAGCCGCACACCGGCCGCCCTGGCGTTGTCGGTCACCTGCTCGGGACGGCTGGCGCCGATGATCGCCGCGGCCACGTTGTCGTTCTGCAGCACCCACGCCACCGCCAGCTGGGCCATGGTCAGCCCCGCCTCGTCCGCGAGCGGCTTGAGGCGCTGGACCCGCTGGAGCACGTCGTCGTCGAGGTAGCGGGCAACCATCGTGGCGCCGCCCTTGTCGTCGGTGGCGCGGGAGCCGGCGGGAGGCGGCGTTCCAGGGAGGTATTTGCCGGTCAGCACACCCTGCGCGATCGGCGACCACACGATCTGGCCGATGCCCAGCTCGCGGGAGGCCGGCACGACCTCCTCCTCGATCACCCGCCAGATCATGTTGTATTGCGGTTGGTTGGACACCAGCGGGACATGGAGCTCGCGGGCCAGCGCGTGGGCGCGCCGCAGCTCGTCGGCGGTCCACTCCGACACCCCGATGTAGTGCGCCTTGCCGGCATGAACGACGTCGGCGAAGGCCGACATCGTCTCCTCCAGCGGCGTCTGGTAGTCGAACCGGTGGGCCTGGTAGAGGTCGACATAGTCGGTGCCGAGCCGGCGGAGCGAGGCGTCGATGGACTCGCGGATGTGCTTGCGCGAGAGGCCGTGGCCATTGGGACGCACCTCCCCCACTGGGAAATAGACCTTGGTGAAGATCTCGAGCGTCTCCCGCCGCGCCCCCTGCAGCGCCTTGCCGAGCACCGCCTCGGCCGCCCCGTCGGCATAGACGTCTGCGGTGTCGAAGGTGGTGATGCCCTCGTCCAGCGCCCGGCGGACACAGGCAACCGCGGCGTCCTCCTCGACCTGCGAACCGTGGGTGAGCCAATTGCCATAGGCGATGGCGGAGACCTTCAGGCCACTCGCGCCGAGGTTGCGGAACTCCATGGGATCGAGCCTAGGGGGCGCGTGGGCGTCAGGTCCGCCTGGGACAATGGCGCCGTGGCCGACGACCGACAGCATCCTTCCGCCGACCTTTCCGTCCGGCTCGCCTGGACCGACGACGCCCCCGCCATCGCCGACATCCAGGTCGGGGCCTGGCAGGCGTCGTACGCCGGCCCGGCCGAGGCGCTTCCCAGCCGCGACCAGGTCGCCGATGCCTGGCGCCGGTCGCTGCACGCGCCGGGCGATGCCCGCAACCGGGTTCTCGTCGCGCTGGACCGCTCCACCGTGCGCGGGTTCGTCGTCTGTCAGCCGGCCGCGGACCCCGACTGCGACCCGCTCATCGACGCCGAGCTCTCCGAGATCGCCGTCCATCCCGATGCCCGCCGTCAGGGGCACGGGTCGCGGCTGCTGCAGGCCGCGGTCGACACCGGCCACGCCGACCGGTTCACCCGCGCCGTGTGCTGGGTGGCCGCAGACGACGACGAGCTGCGCCGCTTCCTCACCGGCGCCGGTTGGGGCCCCGACGGAGCCCACCGGACGCTGGACCTCGACGGCTCGGGTGCCGTCCTGGTGAAGCAGGTGCGGCTCCACACGGCCCTCGTCTGACCGAGCGAGGGCGAAGTTCGTCGTCCCGGACAACCAATCCGGAGGGTCTTGATTTCCTCGGCCAGACGAGGACTATGGAGATGCGGGACCCGCTGGGGCCCGCTGACAACGGAGGGGGAAACGGTGTTCGGTCGGCTTCCCAAGATCTACCGATGGCGCACCGCAGCGGTCGTCATGATCGTCTCGGTCATCGCGGGCGTGTGGTTCGCAACCCACCCCGACACCACCGTCGTCGTACCCGTCGGCGCGGCCATGGGGCTGCTGCTGGGCATCCTGCTGGCCTATGTCGCCGTCCACCAGGCGCGCCCGGAGCCCCGGCTGGCGCCGGTTCGCCGTCGTCACTGACGTCGTCGGCTCCGGCTGAGACCCGGGCCCGCTCGATCATCCGTCGCCCGCTAGTGTCCGGCGGATGACCGAGCAGTCGACGTGGCCGCCGGAGCGCACCCGAATCGTGCGCGACTCCTGGGCGGTGGGTGCCGCCACGGGAGCCTATGGCTTCTCGTTCGGAGCCGTGTCCGTCGCCGCAGGCCTCTCGGTGGTCCAGACCTGCGTGCTCTCGATGGTGATGTTCACCGGTGCCTCGCAGTTCGCCCTCGTCGGCGTCGTGGCGGCCAGTGGCAGCCCCGCCTCGGGGGCCGTGACGGCGATGCTCCTCGGCACCCGCAACACCCTCTATGGCCTGCGGCTCGCCCCCCTGCTCGGGTGGACGGGCTGGCGCCGTGTGGCGGTCAGCCAGCTGGTCATCGACGAGTCGACCGCCATGTCGGTGACTCGCGAGCATCGCGATGCTTCCCGCGTCGGCTTCCTGACCACCGGGCTGGCGGTCTTCGTGCTGTGGAACCTCGCGACGCTCATCGGCGCGATCGCCGGCGACGCGATCGGCGACCCGCGCACCTATGGGCTCGATGCGGCGGTCGGCGCCGCGTTCCTGGCGCTGCTGTGGCCACGCCTGCGCGACGGCCGCAACCGGGTCGTGGGTGTGGCCGCGGTCGCGGTGGCCCTCGGACTCGTGCCGGTGACGGCGGCCGGCGTGCCGGTCCTTGCGGCGGGCGGCGTCGCACTCCTCGCCGGTGCCCTGTCGCGCCGGCCCGACCCCACCGAGGTGCCCGGGCCCGAAGACGTCGGAGGCGACCGATGACGCTCTGGTGGGCGGTGCTCGTGAGCAGCGCGGGCTGCTATCTGCTCAAGCTGGCCGGGATGTCGGTGCCCTCCCGCGTCCTCGACCGGCCGGTCGTGGAGCGCATCGCAGACCTGATCCCCGTGGCGCTGCTCGCCGCGCTGGTCGGCGTGCAGGTCTTCGCGTCGTCGGGCTCCCTGGTGGTCGATGCCCGGCTCGCGGGGCTCGCCTTCGCCGTGGTGGCACTGCTGTTCCGGGCGCCGTTCCTCGTGGTCGTCTTCGGAGCGGCGCTGGTCGCCGCACTGGTGCGGCTCGTCGCCTGAGCCTTGCGGCCACCCGTCCGTCAGGGCAGGTCGAGGACGTGCTCGAGACCCACCGTCAGACCGGGCCGGCCCGCGATGTGCCTCAGCCCGGTGAGCACACCCGGCACGAACGAGCTGCGGTCCAGCGAGTCGTGGCGCAGCGTGAGCGTCTCGCCGTCGGTGCCGAGCAGCACCTCCTGGTGGGCCACGAGGCCGCGCAGCCGGATGCCGTGCACGTGGACGCCGTGGACGTCGGAGCCGCGGGCGCCCTCGAGGGCCGTCGTCGTGGCGTCGGGCATCGGACCACACCCGGCCTGCTGCCTGGCCTCGGCGATCAGCTCGGCCGTACGCCGCGACGTGCCCGAGGGGGCGTCCACCTTGTTGGGGTGATGGAGCTCGATGATCTCGGCCGACTCGAAGTAGGGCGCGGCGACAGCCGCGAAGCGCATCATCAGGACGGCCCCGATGGAGAAGTTGGGGGCGATCAGCACCCCGGTCGACGGGCTGTCCGCCAGCCACGCCCGCACCTGGTCGTAGCGCTCGCCGTCGAAGCCGGTGGTGCCGACCACCGCGTGGATGCCGTGACGGATGCAGAACGCCAGGTTGTCCATCACCACGGCCGGCTGGGTGAAGTCGACCACCGCCTCGGCTCCCGACTCGACGAGCGCCTCGATGCGGTCGCCGGCGTCGATGCGGGCGACCAGCTCGAGGTCCGGCGCTGCCTCGACCCCGTCGCAGATGACGCTGCCGACCCGTCCGCGGGCACCCAGCACACCGACCTTGAGCACATCGTTCACGGGTCAAACGTAGTGCCCCCCGGGGATCCCCGCGGACCGGTGGGTCAGCCGCCGAGTGGCGGTGCCTGACTCCGGGGTCGGGAAGTGGCACTCTTGGGGCATGTCCCGACAGCCGATTCCGCCGCGGATCCGCTGGGCCGTCGATCACATGGACGTCAAGCCCGATGACCACATCCTCGAGATCGGCTGCGGCCCGGGCGCAGGAGCGGAGCTGATCTGCTCGCGCCTCGAGACAGGGAAGCTCTTCGCGATCGACCGGTCCGAGTCCGGTGTCGACCGCACCCGCCGCCGCAACCAGGCCTTCGTCGACGCCGGAAGGCTCACCGTCCGCCAGATCGACCTCGCCACGCTGCGGGTGCCGGTGAAGCGGCTCACCAAGGTGTTCGCGTTCAACGTCAACCTGTTCTGGGTGCGCGACTGCCCCGACGAGGTCGAGCTGCTCCACCAGCGGATCGTGCCCGGTGGTGCGATCTATCTGTTCTATGAGACCGTCCGCCCCGAGCTGGTGCCCAACATCGTCCGCAAGGCCTCCAAGGCGCTGACCGATGGCGGCTTCCGCGTGTCGGTCGTCGAGCAGAAGGCACCCCCGGTCATCGGCATCATCGGACGCCGCTGACGCACCGCAGGAGCTGGCGGGCTGAGCACGCCTCTGGTCAGGCGGGGCCGACGATGGCGAGGATCTCGGGCTGGGCGAACAGCTCGGCGGCGAGATCGCGGACCTCGTCGAGGGTCACGGCATCGATCCGGGCGATGACCTCGTCGATGCTCAGGAGATCGTCGCGGACCAGCTCGGCCTTGCCGAGCCGCGACATGCGCGAGCCGGCGTCCTCCAGGCCGAGCACCAGGCCGCCACGCAGCTGCCCCTGGCCGCGGGCGAGCTCCTCGGCGGTGATCCCCTCGGCGGCGACCTTGGCCAGCTCCGCGCGGACGACGGCGAGCACGTCGTCGAGCTTGCCCGGCAGGCAGCCGACCGAGACGCCCACGAGCCCGGCGTCGGCATGGTTGGCGGCGAAGGAATAGACGGAGTAGGCCAGACCGCGGCGCTCGCGCACCTCCTGGAACAGGCGGCTGGACGTGCCCCCGCCGAGGGCGGCGTTGAGCACGCCGAGCGCGAAGCGGCGGTCGTCGTTGCGGGTGATCCCGTTGACGCCGAGCACCACGTTGACCTGCTCGAAGGGCCGGGTTGCGGAGGCGGTGCCGGCCGTGACGCGGCGGGCGCGATCGCCACCGCGGGCGGCCACCGGCTCGGCGACGACGTCGAGGAAGCCACCACGACCGAACGCGCGCCGCACCAGCCGCACGAGCGAAGCATGGTCGACGCTGCCGGCGGCCGAGATCACCATGGCGGCCGGCTGGTAGTGGCGGCGATAGAACCGCACCACCTGGTCACGGCTCAGGGCGGTGATCGAGTCGACCGTGCCGGCGATCGGGCGGCCGAGCGGCGTGTCACCCCAGGCCTGGGTGGCGAAGAGGTTGTGCACCACGTCGTCGGGGTCGTCGTCGTGCATGGCGATCTCGTCGAGGATGACCTCGCGCTCGGCCTCGATCTCGGCGGGCCGGAACGCCGGCCGCGTGATGACCTCTCCGAGCAGGTCGAGGCCCATCTCGAGCTCGCTCGCTGGCAACCGCGTCGTGAACGCGGTGTGCTCGCGCGCGGTGTAGGCGTTCATCTCGCCACCCACCGCGTCGATGGTCTGGGCGATCTCCCGGGCCGAGCGCTCGGGCGTGCCCTTGAACAGGAGGTGCTCGAGGAAGTGCGATGCTCCCTGGAGCTCGGCTGGCTCGTCGCGCGCTCCGACGGTGATGTAGACGCCGGTGGTGACCGAGCGGGCCTCGGGCATCCGCTCGGTCACCACCCGCACGCCGCTCGACAGCACCGTGCGGTGCACGTCGTCGGCGGCGCGGGCAGCGTCGCTCACACGTCCTGGCTCAACGCCGTCGGCCGCGACCGCCACGGCCACCACCACCGCCGCCGCCACGGCCGCCACCGGACCCGCCCTCGGGACCGAGGGTGCCGAAGGTGGCCGCGGCCTCGTCCTCGAACTCGTCCTCGAAGGAGACGAACTCGCGGTCGCCGCCCGAGCCACCGCCGGTCGCGGCATCGGAGCCACCCTCCTTGGGAGCAGGTGCCTCGCCTGCGAGGGAGAGCGACACCTTCCCGTTGGGATCGACCTCGTCGACGGTGACCTCGATCTCCTGACCCAGCTCGAGCACGTCCTCGACCTTGTCGATGCGCTTGCCCTTGCCGATCTTGGAGATGTGCAGCAGTCCGTCGCGCCCGGGGAGGATGTTGACGAACGCCCCGAACTTGGTGATGTT
>JAGQUE010000580.1 GCA_020438665.1 Nocardioidaceae bacterium
CTGCGGTGGTTCCACGCCGCGGCGTTCACCCCGGTGCTGATGGTGATGGTGCTGGGGATTGGCGTGCAGTTCGCCAACGGAGTCGCCGCCCACCTGGCCGACGGCACCGCCAAGGCCTTCGGCACCGCCCTGCCGTCGGTGATGACGATCCTGATCAGCGTCGTGGCACCCCTGGCGCTGTTCAAGCTCCTGGCCTTCGTCGACCCCGGCACCCCCAGCGGGGCATCGTTCCGGCAGGGCATGGCCATCCAGGGCGGCCTCCAGGGCCTGCTCGGCGGCGGCGCCAGCGGTGGCTCGTCGGCCGCGTCGACCACGGACGCCAATGGCCGCTCCTCGGGTGAGCAGAGCGCCGAGGCCTCGACCGGCGACCGGTTCAACAAGTCGACTCAAGGCTTCCTCGGCAGCTTCGGCCCGGTCGGGCAGGCGCTGTCGACCGGCATGGGCTGGATCAACTCCGCCGGCGCCAAGGCCACCTCGCTGATGTCGGACGAGACGAACCAGACCGGTGTCGGGCAGAGCACCTTCGGACCCGACTTCAGCGGCATGGGTGGACGTCAGTCCGGAGGCCAGTCGGGCGGGCAGAGCAGCGGCACGCACCCCGGCTCGCAGAACAGTGGCGACGACGACCAGCCGCTGCCGACCCCGCCGACCCCACCGGCTCCGCCGACACCTCCGACACTGCCCACCGGCGGTGCACCTGGTGGCGGCTCGGGCGGTGGCCAGGGCGGTGCTGGGGGAGCCGGAGCTGCTCCCAAGACCCCGGCCGCCGGCGGTGGGGGAGCGGCCGGCGGGGCAGGTGGTGCCGGCGCGGCTGCCGGCGGGATTCCCCCGGTGGCGGTGTAGCGATGCGCCGCCCACTCCACCTCGAGCCCCTAACGACACCCAACGACCTCATTGACCCGGAAGGAAGCCGACGATGACCGTCTACGCCGACTACCAGCGCGACCGCATCGGCTGGTTCTTCGGCCTCTCCGGAGGCCAGCTGATGTTCCTGGCGGTGGCCAGCCTGCCGGCGTTCTGGGCGATCAGCCGCGGAGCCTGGTTCTCCGCGTTCCTGTTCGCCCTGGTCTGGCTGTTCCTGCTGGCCATCACCGTGGTGCCGGTCCGGGGCCGCTCGGCCACCGGCTGGGTGTTCGCCTCGACGGCGTACGCCGTCGGCGGGCTGCTCGGCTGGACCTCGTTTAGGGCCAAGGCCACCCAGGGCCGGGCCGAGGAGCTCGAAACCCCCGACCTGCCCGGGGTGCTGCAGGGGATCCAGATCCACGACGGCCCGCCGCACGGCTCGCAGCTTCAGCGCGTCGCGGTCATCCAGGACCACGCGACCAAGACGTGGGCAGTCACCGCCGCGATCGTGCATCCGGGCATCGGCATGAAGGACACCGAGGAGCGCAACCGCTACGGCGAGGCGCTGGCCGGCCTGCTCGACGTCGCCGGCCGCACCGAGAAGGTCGACGAGATCCTCTTCATGGTCCGCACCGTCCCCGAGGACGGCGCCGAGCGCGACCTGTGGGTCAGCAAGCACCGCAGGGCCAACGCCCCAGAGCTGTCCGAGGTCGTCAACAGCGACCTGGCCCACGGCCTCACCCAGGCGTCGGTGCGCACCGAGACGTTCGTGACCATCGTCGTCCCCGAGACCCGGATCGCCCGGTCGGCCAAGGAGTCCGGCGGCGGCTTCGAGGGACGCTGCCGCGAGCTCTACCTGCTGATGGCCGAGATCGAGGCCCAGCTGCGCGGCCCGCTCGGGATGACCTCGGTCCGCTGGCTCACCTCACCGGAGCTCGCCCTGGCCTGCCGGACCGGGTTCGCTCCCGGCGACCGGGCCGGCATCGTCGAGGCCCTGGCCATGCGCGAGAAGGACCCGGGCGTGAACGCCGACGTCCCCTGGGCGATGGCCGGCCCGTCGGGTGCCGACGCGACGGTGCGGCACTACAGCCACGACGCCTGGAACTCG
>JAGQUE010000581.1 GCA_020438665.1 Nocardioidaceae bacterium
GTGCAGAACGACCTGTTCGACGTGGGCGCCGACTTCGCGACCCCCGTCGTGGCCGACCCCGAGCACCCGCCGCTGCGGGTCGAGCAGGACTATGTCGACCGGCTCGAGGCCTGGTGCGACGCCTACAACGAGGACCTCGAGCCGCTGCGCTCGTTCGTGCTCAGCGGCGGCAGCCCCGGCGCGGCACTGCTCCACGTGGCGCGCACCGTCGTACGCCGGGCCGAGCGGTCGGCGTGGGCGGCCTTTGCCGCCCACGAGGACACCATGAACGTCCTCGCGATCACCTATCTCAACCGGCTCTCCGACCTGCTGTTCATCCTCGCGCGCCACGCGAACAAGGAGCAGGGTGATGTGCTGTGGATACCCGGAGGGCAGCGGGACTGACACCGACCGCCCTCGAGGCGAGGATCCCCGACGCTCAGGCGAGCAGGGCGGCGACCGCGACGATCGCGGGGACGCTGAGCACGGTCGAGAGGAAGACGGCGTCGCGGGCCAGGGTGACGCGCCGGTCATAGCGCATGGCCAGCACGAAGATGTTCTGTGCGGTGGGCAGCGCGGCCAGCACGGTGACGTCGAGCAGGCCGTCGTGGTCGAGGCCGAGGCCGAACCGGCCGATCAGATAGGCCGCCAGCGGCTGGCCGACGAGCTTGAGCGCGACGATGGCGCCGAGCTCCTGGGTGTCGGGGCCGCGACGCGGCAGCGGGTCGAGGCGCAGCGACACCCCGAAGGCAAGCAGCATGCCGGGGATCGACATCCCGCCCAGCAGCCGGAGCGGGTCGTCGACCAGGGCGGGGACGCGGGTGTGGGTCAGCGCGACCACCAATCCCGCCAGGGTCATCAGCGAGATCGGGTTGGACGCCGTACGCCGCACGACCGCGAGCACGCTCGCCGACCGTCGCGCCTGGTCGACGTCGAGCACGGCCAGGGCCAGCGGCTGGAGCACCAGCAGCTGCAGCAGCAGGATGGGTGCCACCAGGGCTGCGTCACCGAGGACATACGCGGCGATGGGGATGCCGAGGTTGGCGGAGTTGACATAGCCGGTGCACAGCGCACCGATGACCGTCTCGCCGAGGTTGCGGTGCAGCAGCCTGGCCACGAGGAGATACCCCGCCGAGACGACCAGCACCGCGCCGACCGTCGCGACGAGGTTGCGTGACAACAGCTCCCGCACATCGGCATCGGCGACGGTCGTGAACAGCAGGGCCGGCCCGGCGACGAAGAACGAGAGCTGGCCGAGCAGCTTCTGGGCGGCCGAGTCCAGCACCTTGAGCTGGGCCAGCGCGAACCCCGTGGCGATGATCGCCCCGATGGTGACGAACCCATGGAGGACACCGGACACGTGCGGAGCCTAGTGGTCGCATCCGGCACGGCTGGCAGCGGTTCTCCCTCCCGACCACCCGGACTGGACACCATCGACCGGGCGCACGCCGCATGACTCGGCCCGGGAGACCTGCCGTCGTGGGCCACACCACATGGTTGTCGACAGGGGTCAGCGGCGCTCGCGGGCGGCGGGGACGACGAGGGCGGAGGGGATGAGGAGGAGCGAGACGAACAGGAGGGAGTGGAGGGTGCCGACGTGGTTGGCGATGAAGCCGATGATCGGGGGGCCGGCGAGGAAGGCGGCATAGGCGATGGAGGAGACCACGCTGACCCGGGCCGCGGCGCGGGTGGGGTCGTCGGAGGCGGCGGAGATGCCGACCGGGAAGCCCAGCGAGGCACCCACGCCCCACATCACGATGCCGGCGGCCACCAGCGCCACCGAGCCGCCATAGACGATCAGGAGTACGCCGGCCCCGGCCGAGGCCATGGTGGCCCACAGTACGGCGACGCGGCCGTGGCGGTCGAGCAGGATCGGGCCGAAGAAGCGGCCGAGCGTCATCATCATCACGAACAGGCCGAACCCAGCGACGCCCACCCAGTGCGCGACGTCGTAGCCGTCGATCAGGGCGACCGCGAGCCAGTCGTTGGCGATGCCTTCGGTGAGCGCCAACGACAGCATCATCGCGCCGATCAGCAGCGTGCGGGGCTCGAGCCAGGCGGCCAGCAGGGCGGGCTCGGCGCCGGCGCCCACTCCGGGCTCGTCACCATGGCTGGGCAGGAACGACCCGGTCCCGGGGATGGTGATCGCCACCATGACCGCAGCGGCGCCGATCAGGTGCCACACCATCGGCAGGCCGATCCCGACCGCGGCCGCGCCCAGCAGCGCTCCCGAGACGGAGCCGACGCTCCAGGCGGCGTGGAAGCGCGGCATGATGCTGCGGCCGAGCCCGTGCTCGACCGCGGCTCCCTCGACGTTCATGGCGACGTCCCAGACGGCCACGCCGACGCCGTAGGACACCAGGAACGCGCCGGTCACGACGACCGAGCCGAGCACGTCGGCGGCGACGCCGGCACCCACGAGTCCCAGGACGTCGAGGGCGACGCCAAGCTGGACGACCCGGGCGACTCCGAAGCGATGGACCAGCGCGCCGCTGGTGGGCAGCGCCGTCACCGAGCCGACCGAGAGGACGAGCAGCAGGAGGCCCAGCTCAGCGTTGGTCAGCGAGAGCCCTTCGCGCACCTCGGGGATGCGGGAGGCCCACGACGCGAAGCCGAAGCCGTTGAGCATGAAGGACCACACCACCGCGTTGCGGGCCCGGAGGACTGTCGTCACGCCGTTGCCTTCCGTGCGGTCGTCGATCGGCTCACCGTGGCGCGGTTGCCGCGGGTGCTGGTGGATCGGGTGGTCCTGGAGCAGGCTGCTCGTGGAGCGGTCTAGTGGCTACCCGGATTGTCCCAAGGCCGCCGCCCGCGGGTCCCGGGGGGCATGGACTGCAGCCACGCCTGGAACCCCAGCAGCGAGGCCGGGCTCATGGCCAGCTCGATGGTGCCGGTGGTGGTCTCGCAGATGGCCACCACGTGGTCGGAGTAGAGCGACAGCGCCTCGACGCCCTCAGGGTCACGGCGACCGGTGTAGTCGAGCTCGGCGCGGCCCCAGGTCCGTTTCGGCCGGACGGACAGGGAGAAGATCCGGAACCACTGAAGGTCCTCCCCCGCGTAGCGGCCGAGCCCGAGCAGCCAACCGCGCCCGGCCTTGGTGGACCGGGCGCGAAAGCTGAGCTCGAAGGTGCCGCCATGGCGGGACAGCAGCCGTCGGCGTACGACGAGCGCGATCCCATAGAGCAGGACGGCGAGCAGCGCGATTCCAACGGCGTCGAGCAACACCGTCAGGCTCGGCATGCCTACCCCCCCTTCGGCAACGCGGTCAGCGTGCCCTCTCCGCCGCGCGGATGCGGGCCTCCTGGAGCCGGACGGCCTCGACCGCCTCGTCGCTGTCCTCACCGGCGGACCGGGCCCGTTCGAGCTCCTGGCGGGCGTGCTCGAGGTCGATGTCGCGGGAGGCCTCGGCGAACTCCGCGAGGATGGAGACGCGGTTGTTGGCCACGGACAGGAAGCCCGAGCTCGCCGCGGCGACCCACGTCTCGCCCTCGGAGGTGAGGACATCGACGACGCCGTGCACCATCAGCGAGAGAAGCGGTGCGTGGTTGGGCAGGATCCCGACGTCACCCTCGGTGGTACGGGCGATGACCCGGGTCGCCTCGCCCGACCACACCACGCGGTCGGCCGAGACGACCTCGACATGCAGCAGGTCGTCGCTCATCACAGGTTCTTCTGGATCTGGGCCCACTTGGCTTCGACGTCGTCGAGGCCGCCACACATGAAGAACGCCTGCTCGGCCACGTGGTCATAGTCACCGTCGGCGATCTTGTTGAAGGCCTCGATCGTGTCGCTCACGGGGACCGTCGAGCCCTCGATGCCGGTGAACTGCTTGGCGACATAGGTGTTCTGCGACAGGAA
>JAGQUE010000582.1 GCA_020438665.1 Nocardioidaceae bacterium
TACTTCCCCTACGTGCTGATGAAGCCCAAGCTCATCATCGCGATGATCGCCGGTGGGTTCACCCAGATCCTCATCAACGTGATCTTCGGCAGCGGTCTTCGCTCCCCGGCGGCGCCGGGCTCGGTCTTCGCCGTCTATCTGGCGGCTCCGACCGACGGCACCAACCTGCTCGGCATCACGCTGTCGATCATCGGCGGCGCCGCGGCCTCGTTCGTGGTGGCGGCGTTCCTCCTCAAGACCGACAAGGCTGAGGAGGCCGAGGATCAGCTGGTGGGCGCCACCCACCAGATGGAGGAGATGAAGGGCAAGAAGTCCCAGGCTTCCTCTCTCATCGCTGGTTCCGTCGCCGTTGCGACCAAGCCGATCCACAAGATCGTCTTCGCCTGCGACGCCGGCATGGGGTCCTCGGCCATGGGCGCCTCCGTGTTGCGCAAGAAGGTCCAGGACGCCGGTCACTCCGACGTGACGGTCGTCAACCAGGCGATCGCCAACCTGACCGACACCTATGACCTGGTGGTCACCCACCAGGACCTCACGGCGCGGGCGCGGGAGAAGACACCCTCGGCGGTGCATGTCTCCGTCGAGAACTTCATGGCGAGCCCGAAGTACGACGAGGTCGTGGAGCTGATCGACCAGGCCAACTCCGGGTCGGCGCAGTGACCGACGACGCAGGGATCCTCGAGCCCGCAGCCGTCGTGCTCGACGGCTCTGCCCGCAGCCGCGACGACGCCATCACGGAGGCCGGCAACCTGCTGGTCGCCGTGGGGGCGGTCGACCCGGCGTACGTCGACGCCATGCACGACCGGGAGACATCGGTCTCGACCTACATGGGCAACTTCCTGGCGATCCCGCACGGGACGAACGAGGCGAAGGGGTCGATCAAGCGGACCGCCCTCTCGTTCGTGCGCTATCCCGGGCACGTCGACTGGAACGGCAACCCTGCGGAGTTCGTCATCGGCATCGCCGGTGTCGGAGACGAGCACCTCGCCCTGCTGGGCCAGATCGCGGTGATCTTCGTCGACGAGGCCAAGGTCGCCGAGGTGCGGACCGCAGCGACGCCCGAAGCCGTCATCGCCATCATCGAGGGGACGTCGGCCTGATGCGATGACGTCGGAGGCTCCGGCCGGAGCCCCGAGCCCGAACGCCCGTGCGGGTCAGCCAGCTGCGCTGACCCGCACGGGCGTCGCCGTCAGCGCGGCGTTGCCGCTGACGTCGAGCCGCTCCGCGTCGGTGAGGTCGTTGATCGAGACCCCCTCGACGGTGGCGGCGCGGCTCAGGCGGGTGCCCCGCGCCTGGTGGCCGTAGCCGTGGGGGAGTGAGACGACCCCCGGCATCACGTCGTCGGTGGCGAGCACATCGGTGGTGACCGAGCCGACCCGCGAGGTGACGGTCACCCGGCCACCGTCGCTGATCCCGAGCGCGGTCAGGTCGTCGGGGTGCATATGGAGCTGGTGTCGAGCCCGACCCTTGGTCAGCCGGACGCTGTTGTGCATCCAGGAGTTGCAGTCCTGCTGATGGCGGCGCCCGATGAGGAGGAGGACGTCCGAGCCCGGTGGCTCGGCCGCCGCCAGCCGGTCGAGATCGGCGAGGACCAGGGCAGGCGCCAACGGCACCCGGCGGTCGCGGGTCTGGAGTCGGTCAGGCAGCTGCCCAGGGCGCAGCGGGCCGAGGTCGACGCCCTCGGGCCGGTCGCGCAGCTGGCGCATGGTCACGCCCGATCGACCGCGACGCAGCAGCAGGGACACCAGCGTGGCCGGGCTGGTCGCGAGGCGAGCCCTGAGCAGCAGCCGTTGCCGCAACGGCAGTCGTCGGCCGAGGCGGGCCAGCACCCGCCAGGTCAGGTCGCGATAGATCTGCCAGTCGTGGCGGGCGTCGGGATCGGCCGGCAGCACCGCCGGGGTGAACCGGGCGGTGTTGCGCAGCGCGAGGGCGTGGAAGACCAGGTCGTAGTGGTCACGCTCGAGCACCGTCGTGGGCGGCAGGATCACGTCGGCGTGCCGTGTCGTCTCGTTGAGATAGATGTCGATCGACGCCATGAAGTCCAGCCCGTCGAGGGCACCGTCGAGCCGCGCTCCGTCAGGGGTCGACAGGACGGGGTTTCCGGCGATGGTGAGCAGGCCGTGCAGCTGCCCCTCGCCGGGGGTCTCGATCTCCTCGCGCAGCGCCGCCACGGGCTGCTCGCCCGCGATGACAGGGAGCCCGCGCACGCGCGTCGTCCGACGCCCGACGTGGCCGGGCCCGACGAGTCCAGCGCCCACGATGTCGATGGCTGGCGAGGTGAACATCGCGCCGCCCACCGCGTCGGTGTGACCGGTGAGCGCGTTGACGCAGTTGACCGCCCACTGGCACACCGTGCCGAACTCGTGGGTCGACACTCCGAGCCGGGCATAGAGCACGGCGCGCTCGGTCGTTGCCAGCTCGCGCGCCAGCGCCCGGATCGCGTCGGCGGGAACGCCGCACCGCTCGGCGGCCAGCTCGGGGGGGTACGACGCCACGGCGGCGCGCACCAGCTCGGCACCGTCAGCCCAGGCAGGCACGCGAGCGAGCTCCTCCTCGAAGAGGACGTGCAGCATCGCCAGCAGCAGCCAGGCGTCGGTGCCCGGGCGGACGAAGTGGTGCTCGGTGGCCACCTTGGCGGTCTCGGTGCGCCGCGGGTCGAGGACGACCAGCCGGCCGCCCCGTGCCTTGAGGTCGCGGATCCGCTGCGGAAGGTCCGGCGCGGTCATGAGGGAGCCGTTGGAGGCCATCGGGTTGGCGCCCAGCACGACCATGAGGTCGGTGCGGTCGAGGTCGGGGACGGGCAGCAGCAGCTGGTGGCCGAACATCTGGTTGGCGACGAGCTGGTGGGGGAGCTGGTCCACGGAGGTGGCGCTGAACCGGCTGCGGGTGCCGATCGCCTTGAGCATCGCGATCCCGTGGGTGAGCGACCCGAGGCTGTGGGCGTTGGGGTTGCCGAGATAGACGCCGAGGGCGTCGGTGCCGTGGACCTGCATCACCCGGGCGATGCCGTCGGCCACGAGGTCGAGCGCGGTGTCCCAGTCGGTCTCCTCCCAGTCGACGGACCCGTCGGCCGAGGTGACTCGCCGCAGCGGACGACGCAGCCGGTCGGGGTCGGTGTAGACGTCGGCGATCGCAACGCCCTTGGGGCAGATGTGCCCGCGGGACAGTGGATCGGCGGGGTTGCCCCGGACCTGGGTGACCACGGGGCCGGACGCTCCCGGCTCGATGGTCAGCTCGAGCCCGCAGATGGCCTCGCACAGGTTGCACACCGCGATGCGCTTCTCCATCCGGGCATCCTGTCATGAAGGCCGTCGGAGGGGTTCGCGCCGGTTTGGGGCCGCTCGCGCCCCGCTGATAGCCTGCTGCGGTTGCCGTCGAACGGCCGCGGATCCAGAGTGCCCGGGTGAACAGGCCCCGGCGCGCCGCGCAACGA
>JAGQUE010000583.1:0-6599 GCA_020438665.1 Nocardioidaceae bacterium
CAACACGTGGACTATGACGTCGAGCAGGTCGACCGGCTCGACGCCCGCCGGTCACTGGAGAGGTTCGCCCCGGAGGTGGTCGTCTGCTCGTGGCCTCCCCCGGGCAACTCCTTCGAGAAGCACGTCTTCGCCACCCCGTCGGTCACCACCTATGTGGCGATCGTGAGCCGGTCGGACGCCGACGCGGGTGACTGGGCGGCCTATCGGGCGCAGCAGGGCTTCACGATGCGCCACGACACCCGGCTCAGTGGCCTGGTGCTGCCACACGGGTCGAGCCGGGTGTTCGTGTTCCAGCGTGCTGCTGCCGCCGGTTGAGCTGCGGGTCCTCGGGCCACGTCGCGACCGCGGCGTGGACCTGCCGGTGCGGGTCGGCGCGCCGGGACCAACGGCCGCGACACGCACACCGGCGGCCCGCGCCGCGGGCCGGCCACGGTTCCACCCCTCGAACCTGTGCGTTGGCTTAGAGTGTCGGACGAGACTGATCGGGCAGCGAAGACGGGCCGTGTCCGCGCGTGGGACATCCGTCGGATGGGCATGGTGTGCAACGCGACGACTTCGTGGTGAGGTCCTTCCCCAGCATCGCGAGCCTCGGGGCCGGCCGCTCCGCGGGCACGCTCCGCGCGGCCATCGTCACCGAGGAGATCCTCGGCCCGGTTCGCAACGGCGGCATCGCCTCGACCTACCACCACCTGGCCAAGGGCTTGGCCGTCCATGGGCACGAGGTTCATGTGCTCCTCCTCAAGGGCCCGGTCGTCCAGGACGAGACACCGGAGCACTGGGTCGAGGCCTACGCCGCCATCGGTGTCTCGCTGCACTACCTCGACGAGCCGGCGGCCAGCCCGTGGGCCGCCGCCGGCCGGTGGCAGCGGCGCTATGCCGCGGCCTATGACTGGCTGCGCGACCAGGCCCCCTTCGACGTGGTGCACACCTCGGAGTGGCGAGGCGGCCTGCACTACGCGCTGATGGCCAAGCGACTGGGCCTCGCCTTCCGCGACACGCTCTTCGTGGTCAAGACCTCCTCCCCCTACATCTGGAACCGCCACTACCAGATGCAGCCCATCACCCAGGTCGACCTCGTCGCCGCCTCCTATGCGGAGCAGAAGTGCGTGGAGCTCGCCGACGTCGTGGTGGGCGGCTCGGCACATCTGCTCTCCTTCATGGACCGCATCGGCTATCGCCTCCCGGACACCAACGTCTATGTGCAGCCCAACGTCGTCGACTTCTCCCGGGTCACGGTGCGAGACCAGCGCCCCGGTCCGCCGCGACGCCACGGCGACGTCATCCGGACCCGCGACCTGGCCTTCTTCGGGCGACTGGAGGAGCGCAAGGGCCTCGAGGTGTTCTGCAACGCCGTCGATCTGCTCCACGAGCGCGGTGCGGTCCCCGACTCGGTGGTGTTCCTCGGCAAGTGGGGCGCCAACCTCTCGGCTCAGGGCGGGATCACCGCCGAGCACTACCTCCAGGACAAGGCCCGACACTGGACCTGCCCGGTGTCCGTGGTGACGGACCGCAACCAGCCGGAGGCGCTCTCGCTGCTCTGCGAACAGGACGTCATCGCCGTGATGCCCTCGCTCATCGAGAACTCCTCGATGGCCGTCTATGAGGCGCTGGCCCAGCGGATCCCGTTCATCGCGACGGCGGTGGGCGGCACCCCCGAACTGGTCGATGAGGCCGACCATGCCGACTGCCTCGTCGCGCCGACGGCCCACGCGCTGGCCGACCAGCTGCAGCGGGCGTTCACGCACGGGCAGCCGATCCCCCGCCCGCGCTTCTCCAACGACGACAACCTGGCCGTCTGGTACGGCTTCCACGCCCGCGTCGCGGAGCTCATCGAGGACCAGGGCCGCGCGCGAGCAGTGGCACTGCTGAGCCAGGGCGCGGATCGCCCCGGTCAGGTCGTGCGGACGATCAGCTATGTCGGGCTCGTACGCCGGGAGGAGTCCCTGGACGACCTGGTCAAGGCGCTCCACGAGGACCCGCCCGACACGGTGGTGCTGGGGTTCACCGACGCCCGGGTCCGACCCGAGGTCGAACGAGCACGAGCCGCCCTGGCGCCGTGGTGTCGCGTGAACGTGGTCGCGTGCGTCGGGCAGACCGCCGGTGAGGCTCTCAACACGCTGGTGTCCCAGCAGACCGCGGATGCGGTGGTCGTCTCCCACGGCGCGGAGGCTGTCCCGCTCGTGGGCTTCTTCGCTGCCGCCCGCACCGCGCTGGGTCACCGCCCCGGCACCTTGTTGACGTCGTTCTTCCTCACCGACGCCGAGGTGGGGATGCCCCTGGGAGGCGACGTCGCCTCCCAGTTCCTCACCTCGCGGTCCTATGGGCCCGAGACGGTCGCGATGACCGGTCGGACCCTCGAGGAGCTCGGTGGGTTCGAACCCTATGACGCGCATCGCGGCCTCGTCCACGAGCTCGTCACCCGCGCCTGCGAGTCCGGGCACGACCTGCTGGTGCTGCCTGAACCACTGCTGTCATGGCCCCGAGCGACCGAGGAGTCCGCCGCATTCGCCGCCGATCCCCACTACAGCTATCTCAAGGCCAAGGCGGTCATCGACGCCGCCGGCCTCGCCCCACGAAAGGTGTTGCTGGCCGCCCTGCACCAGCAGAGCCGACGACGTGACCCGGGCGTTCCTGAGCGCGCCCAGCGCCCGGCTCCTGCGGACGTTCCGGCCGTGGTTCGGCCGGTGCCCGCCCCGCCGGAAGCCTCGCTGGCACGGGTGACCAGCCGCGAGCTCCTGCGTCTGCCGCCCGTGGCCGGTCCGCTCCTCATCAGCCCTCGCTCGGGGCTCAAGCCGCCCGAGGACACGGAGGGCTGGAGCACCGGAGACTGGCTAACCGGCTGGGCATGGGACCGGGAGGACCGTCAGCGCACGCTCCATGTCGCGGTGATGCGCGAGGGACAGCCACTCGCCATGACGCGGGCCGACGCACGGGACCCGTCGCTGGACGACGTCCCGGGCCGTGGCCGGCACGGCTTCCACATCCTTGTCGAGCCGGACTTCCTCGACGGTGATGACCTCCACCTGGAGATCTGGGAGGGTCGGGTGCGGGTCTTCCGCGCGAACCTCTATGTCGACCGCAGCGCCGAGCCTCTGCTTCGTCGCCATCGGGACACGTCGCCGGTCGACGGGCGGCCCGCATCACCGTCGGCCAGCGCTGCCTGGCCCTTCCGAGCGTCGTGGTGGCGGCGCCGGCTCGGCTGAGCCGACGTCAGAGCCGCAGCCAGGCCAGCACGGCTCGGACCCGGCGGTGGTCGTCGGTGTCGGAGGGCAGATCGAGCTTGGCGAAGATGCTGTTGATGTGCTTGGCCACGGCCTTCTCGGTGACCGCGAGCCGGGCGGCGATGCCCGCGTTGGCGCGGCCCTCGGCCATCAGCGCCAGCACCTCGCGCTCGCGGTCGGTCAACCGCGCGATCGGCGACTGGGGGGCGCGCTCCATCACGGCGGCCACCACGGTCGGGTCGAGGACGGTGGCACCTCCCGCCACCCGCCGCAGCGAGTCGACGAACTCCGCGACATCGGAGACCCGGTCCTTGAGCAGGTAGCCGACAGCCCCCTCGCCGCTCGCGAGCAGCTCACGGGCATAGAGCTGCTCGACGTACTGCGAGAGCACCAGCACGGGGAAGCCGGGCCGCGCCGCTCGCACCTCGATAGCTGCGCGCAGGCCCTCGTCGGTGAACGACGGCGGAAGGCGTACGTCGAGGACGGCGGCGTCGGCCTCGGGATCGGCGAGTGCCCGCTGGAGCCCGGGAAGGTTGTCGACCGCAGCGAGGACCTCGAACCCCTTGGCCTCCAGCAGCTGGGTCAGCCCGGCGCGGAGGAGGGCGTGGTCTTCGGCGAGGACGATGCGCACGGGATCTCCCAACGGACGACGGTCGGGCCGCCGGGCGGGCTCGACAACGACATCTTGCCGTCGAACGCCGCCAGCCGCGCGGCGATCCCCTGGAGGCCGGTGCCGCGGCCCGGGTCGGCGCCGCCGGCCCCGTCGTCGGAGACCTCCCCGCGCAGGACATCACCGGCGTGGTGCAGCCGGACAGCGGCCCCGGCCGCGCCGGAGTGCTTGCCGATGTTGGCCAGGCACTCGGCCACCGT
Organism: Nocardioidaceae bacterium; assembly: GCA_020438665.1. The sequence goes on from JAGQUE010000583.1 coordinate 4,092, forward strand.
GAAATAGGCCGCCGACTCGACCGGGGCCGGCAGCCGCTCGGGCACGTCGGTCTCGAGCTCGACCGGCAGTGCCATGTCGAGGGTGAGCGCCGACACGGCACCGACCAGTCCGCGATCGGCGAGCACGGGCGGATGGACGCTGCGGACCACGTCGCGCAGCTCGGCCAGCGCCGACGAGGAGGTCGACCTCGCCTCGGCGAGCAGCCGCCGGGCCGCCTCGGGGTCGTCGTCGAACAGGTCGGCGGCGAGCCCGAGGTTGAGCGACACCGCGGCGAGCCGGGCCTGGGGCCCGTCGTGGAGGTCGCGCTCGATCCGCCGCAGCTCGGCCGCCGAGTGGTCGACGACCACCGCCCTGGACTCGGTCAGCGTGTGCACCCGCTCCTCCAGCCGCTCGGTGTGACCGGGGCTGAGCATGGTGCGGTCGACCACCGAGCGGATCCGCATCAAGGGGCCGACGCCGAACAGCCAGATGGGGAAGGTCGCGATCGCGAGGAAGACCACCACCACGGTCAGCGACAGGGCCAGCCCGCCGCTCATCGCCCACAGCATCCACAACACGTCGCGCCAGGTCAGCGGGTCGGTCGCGCGGGCCCGCAGGTCGTCGACGGGCGCACCCGGCAGCGGCTGGTAGGGCGCCACGACCGGGCCGCCCAGCACCTCGGCCGCCATACGGCGATGGTGCTCGGCGACCGCACGGTTCAACGGCAGCAGGACCATCAGCAGCGGAATGCCCACCCAGGCGATCACGAGGACGCCGGCCACCACCGTCAGCGTGAACAGCAGCACCACGGGCACGACATAGAGCACCTGGAGCGCGGCGAGTCCGGTGAGCCGGAACGGGCCGGTCCTCGGCGGTGTCTCGACAGGCTGCACGTCCCCCATCCTTCACGATCGCGAGGCGCCTGGCAGTGGTGCCAGCACCACCCCGGTTCGGGACGTGGCACCCCTGACCGAGCGGTCCTTCCCCCACGAGCCTGGAGGAAGACCCGTCGCCCCCTCCCGAGGAGCATCCATGACCCGCACCCCGTTGGCCGGAATCCCGATCCGGGCCGCCCGCTGGAGCGCCACCCACCCCTGGCGCGCGATCGGCGCCTGGCTGGTCCTGGTGGCGGTCGCGGTCGCGCTCGCCGCGACCGTCTCCACCCACCGGGCCCAGGACGCCGACTACCGCGTCGGCGAGTCCGGCCGAGCAGCCGCGATGATCGAGCGGGCCGGGCTCGACGAACCGCCGTCGGAGAGTGTCCTGATCACCGGTCGTGGCGACCGCCTCGACGCCGCGGCCCTCGAGGCCGCCTCGCGCGAGGTGGCACGACGGCTGTCGCAGACGGCCGGCGTCGCATCCGTCGGCGATCCGATCACCAGCCCCGACCGGACCGCCGTGCTGGTGCCCGTGGAGCTGACGTCACCGGACATCGAGGCGCAGCCGCTGCTGGACGCCACGTCGGCGGTCCAGGCCGACCACCTCGACGTCACTGTCCGTGAGGTCGGGGACGTCACGATCGACGCGGCCATCAACGACCGGGTGGCCGAGGACCTGCACTCCGCGGAGATCATCAGCCTGCCGATCACCCTGGTGCTGATGCTGCTCGCCTTCGGAGCCCTGATCGCCGCCGGCCTGCCGGTCCTCCTGGCTGCCACCAGCGTCGCTGCCACCATCGGCATCACCGCCCCGATCTCCCACCTCGTCCCGGCCGAGGACACCGTCTACAGCATGATCGTGCTCATCGGGATGGCGGTCGGCGTCGACTACTCACTGTTCTATCTCAAGCGGGAGCGCCAGGAGCGCGCCGCCGGGAGGACCCATCTCGACGCCGTCACCATCGCCGCCGAGACCTCTGGCCACGCCATCCTGGTCTCCGGCGGTGCGGTGATCGCGGCCCTTTCCGGCCTGTTCGTGCTGACCGACGTCACCTTCAACTCGCTGGCCACCGGATCCATCCTCGTCGTCGCGATCGCCGTGTTGGGGTCCATCACGGTCCTGCCGGCCCTGCTCGCCAAGCTCGGCCGTTGGGTGGACCGCCCGCGCCTGCCCCTGCTGTGGCGGCTCACCCGTCGCGTCCCTCCCGGCACGGTCAGCGGAAGGATCCTGGGCCCGGTCGTCCGCCACCCCGTGGCCGCGCTGCTCGTCGCAGCGGTCGGCATCCTGGCGCTCGCCGTACCAGCGCTAACGATGAAGACCCACCAAGCCAGCATCGACACCCTTCCGCAGGACCTGGCCCCGGTCCAGACGATGCGGGCGATCACCGCAGCGTTCCCGAGCGAGGGCACCACGGCCACCGTCGTCGTCACCGGCGCCGACCCGCAGCAGGCCGACGAGGCCCTGCGGGCCCTGGCGACCAGGGCGGCCGCCACGGGCGGGTTCGTCGACGAGCGGGCCCACGTCCGCACCTCCCAGGACGGCTCGACGTCGGTGATCGACCTGGCCATGCCCTGGGACGAGACCGACAGCCGGGCCAGCGCGGCCATCGAACGGCTCCGCGACGACCTGGTCCCGGCCGCCCTGGGCGG
>JAGQUE010000583.1:6667-7070 GCA_020438665.1 Nocardioidaceae bacterium
CCAAGCAGTCGAGCCGCATGCCCCTGCTGATCGGTTTCGTCCTCGCCCTGACGATGGTCATGATGGTGCTGGCCTTCCGCAGCCTGCTGCTCGGTCTCGTGTCGACGGTCCTCAACCTGGCCTCGGTGGCCGTCGCCTTCGGGATCTTGTCCCTGGTCTTCCAGCACGGCTGGGGCGAGGGCCTGCTGGGCTTCACCAGCCCCGGCTTCGTGATCATCTGGATCCCGGTCTTCGTGCTTGTCGTCCTGGTGGGGCTCTCGATGGACTACCACGTCTTCGTGCTGAGCCGGGTCCGTGAGCTCGTCGACGCGGGCCGCCCCGTGCGTGACGCGGTCCACCGGGGCATCGCCGACTCCGCCGGCGTCATCACCAGCGCCGCCGCCGTGATGGTGTCGGTGTTCGC
>JAGQUE010000584.1 GCA_020438665.1 Nocardioidaceae bacterium
GAGATGGAGGCGCTGACCGCCGTGTCGGTTGCCGGGCTCACCGTGATCGACATGATCAAGGCTGTCGACAAGGCCGCCGCCATCACCGACGTCCGGGTCGAGTCCAAGACCGGCGGCAAGTCCGGGGACTGGGCCCGTGGCTGAGGCCTCGGGCACGGGGCTGCCCGCCGCCGTGGTGGTGGCGTCCAACCGGGCCGCGGCCGGGGTCTATGCCGACACGACCGGACCCCTCATCTCCGACTTCCTCACCCGGCTGGGGTTCACCGTGACCGGCCCGGAGGTCGTCCCCGACGGCGAGCCCGTCGGGGCGGCGATCGCGGCGGCGGTCGCGGCCGGCGCCCGCGTCGTGCTCACGACCGGCGGGACGGGGCTGACCCCGACCGACCACACTCCCGAGGTGACGCGGGTGCTGCTCGACCGCGAGGTGCCGGGCATCGCCGAGGCCATCCGGGCCCACGGCGTCGCGCAGGGCGTCCCGTCCGCCGTACTCTCACGGGGCGTGGCCGGGGTCGTCGGCAGCTGCCTGGTCGTCAACCTGCCCGGGTCGCGCGGCGGGGTCAAGGACGGGCTCAGCGTGCTGGAACCGTGGCTGGTCCACGCCGTCGAGCAGATCGTGGGGAGTGACCATTGAGCCAGGGGTGGCCGGCGACGCTGGTCCACGGTGACGTCACCGTGCGGCCGCTGGCGCTGTCGGACGCCCGCGACTGGCGCCGGGCCCGCGAGCGCAACGCCGCCTGGCTGCGGCCGTGGGATGCGACGGTGCCGCCCGGTGCCGAGGCCCGCGCGCAGAGCTTCCGTGCGCTGGTCAAGCGGCTGCGCCGTAGCGCCGAGGCCGGCACCTCCTTGCCGTTCGCCATCGAGGTCGGCGGCCACTTCGCCGGCCAGGTGACGGTCAGCAACATCGTGCGCGGGTCGGCGCAGTTCGCGTCGGTGGGCTACTGGATCGACCAGGCCCACGCCGGCCGCGGCGTGATGCCGCTCGCCGTGGCCATGGTGATCGACCACTGCTTCACCAAGGTCGGGCTGCACCGGCTCGAGATCTCGATCCGCCCGGAGAACTCCAACTCCCTGCGCGTGGTCGAGAAGCTCGGCATCCACGAGGTCGGCTATGCCCCCCGCTACCTGCACATCGACGGCGAGTGGCGTGACCACCGGATGTTCGGCGTGACCGCCGAGGAGTGCCGCGACGGCATGGTGCGCCGGCTCGAGAAGTCCCTCCAGTCACACGAGTGATTTCTCGACACACCTGTAGACATCCGTCCCAGCATGCGCTAGCGCCTCTAGCCTTCTGACTCGTGGGACATCCTGAGGGTCTGCTCTTCGTAGCCGTGGCGGTGGCATGGGCGATCTATCTCATCCCCAAGGCCATCGAGCATCACCATGCCGCGAACTCCGCGCGCACCGTCGACCGCTTCTCCCACACCCTCCGGGTGCTGGCCCGGCGGGAGCCGGTCGACCGCCGCAAGGCCACGCTCGTGGTCACCGGACGCCCGGCACCCGCCGCCACCGATGAGACCGTCGTCGCGGCGGCCCCGGTTCCCGGCCCTTCTCCTGCCGAGGTCCGGGCCCGTCGCGAGGCCTCCCGTCGTGCGGCTCAACGCCGTCGCCGCGTGCTCGGGCTGCTGCTGGTGGCCGCGGCCGCCGTCGCCGGCGTCGCCGCCTTCCGGGTGATCGACTGGTGGTACGTCGCCATCCCCGCCGGTGTCGTCGTCTTCTGGCTCGTGCTCGCGCGGCTGATGGTCAAGCGTGAGCGCCGGGCCTGGCAGCGTCGGCTCCACCCCGAGCCGGCCGCCACCGCGGCCGACGCCGCCGATGACGGTGTCGATCCCAACGAGCCGACCGTGTCCATCGACAAGACCGCCGTCGCCGAGGCGATGCGCGAGGCCGGCATGTGGGACCCGGTCCCGATGACGCTGCCGACCTACGTCGCCAAGCCGGCCGCCACCCGCACGGTGTCGACGATCGACCTGCAGACCGCCACGGATGCCACCGGCAAGGACAGCGTGTGGACCTCCGGGCGCACCGAGGCCGACACGGCCCTGGCCCGCGAGGCCGACGCCGCCCGCGAGGCGGCCGCGGACGCGCCGGACGCCGCCACCGGCACCGCCTGAGCCTGCCCGCGATCCGATTCGGCCGGCCCGTGGGGCGGGTGCTAACGTTTCCTCCCGCGTCGGTACGACGCACCTGGGGCTGTGGCGCAGTTGGTA
>JAGQUE010000585.1 GCA_020438665.1 Nocardioidaceae bacterium
CGGACCATGAAGAACTCGTCGAGGTTGCTGGCGAAGATCGCCAGGAACCGGGCACGCTCCAGCAGCGGCAGGGTCTCGTCCTCGGCCAGCTCGAGAACGCGCTGGTTGAACCGCAACCACGAGAGCTCGCGGTCCACGAACCGGTTGTTGAAGCCCTCGACGTGGGCGCGCACCTCCTCGGAGGGGAGATAGGGGGGCGCGACGTGGAAGGTGTCGGTGGGATGCGCGAACGGGTCCGTGCCTTCGGGTCCCTCGTCCAACGACGCGGTCGCGTGGGACGGCAGCAGGCTCTCGGTCGACATGCGCCCCAGTCTGTCAAAGCGCCCACCGTCGCGCACCCGCCGTTCCCCGCGTCCTCCCCTGTGGACAAATTCGGTTAGTACGGAAGGCAACACGGCGCCAGCCGTCCGTACTAGCTCGTCCCTGTGGATGAGGAGCACAGCCGGTACGGCGAGCGGTCCACCCTTGCGGCATGGTGCTGGACCCGGGTCGGCTGGCCGGAGCGGACGAATCGCTGGTGGAGCTGTCGGTCGACGACGTGCGTGATCTCGCCCGGCTGCGCGATCCCCCTCGGATCGAACCGGGCAGGTTCGCCGTCCCGCTGCGGGTGGACGCCACCGGGCTCACGGGCCCGCGGCGTGAGGAGGTGGATCGCGGAGGCTGGCGACTCACCTCTCGGCACCTCTACGTGCCCGCGGACGCCGTCGTTGACCAACCCGTCCAACGGATCGTCGAGGCGGCGTCGCGCCTTCCTGAGGGGGCGGCGGTGACCGGGTGGGCCGCCCTGCATCTCGCCGGTGCACGCTGGTTCGAGGGCGTTGAGGCCGATGGCCGTCTGCTTCCGGTCCCGTTGGCACTGGGGCCACACAACCGACGACCGAAGGACCCGGCAACCGTTCTCTGGCGTGAGCAGCTGTTGCCATGGCAGATCGAGCACCGTCACGGCATTCCCTGTCGGACGGTCGACGCGGCGGTGTTCGACGAGATGCGCCGCATCCGCTCGGTCAGGCACGCGGTTCAGGTGTTGGAGATGGCCATGTTCGCCGAGCTCACCTCGCTCTGCCGGTTCGCCGACTATCTGGCGACCCGCAACCGCCGCACGTGGGTGGGCATCGCCCGAGAAGCGCTCTCGCTGGCGCAGGAGGGCGCCGAGTCGCCGCAGGAGAGCCGCCTGCGACTCGTGTGGGTGCTGGATGCGGAACTGCCTCGACCTCTCGCGAACGTCAACGTCTATGGAGCCGACGGGAGGTTCCTCGGTCGAGCCGATCTGCTGGCGCCAGAGGCCGGCCTGGTCATTGAGTACGACGGGGCGCACCACCGCCGACCTGATGTCGCGCGCCGTGATGTGAGCAGGATCGAGCGGTTCCGGGACTATGGCCTGGACGTGGTCGCCGTCGTCGAGGGCGAGATCCCCCATCGAGAGCGCCTCGCGTCCAGGTTGGCCCGCCACTGGCGATCCGGGCTCGCCACCAGACGGGTCTGCGCCTGGACGCTCACACCCCCCGACGGCGTACTCCCGCCGCTCTCGCTCGACCGCCGGCTCGACCTGCGCGAGCTCCTGGCAACCCGCAGCTGACTCTGCGGCCACGCCCTCGGCGATCTCCGAGCCTGTGGACAGTTCCGGTTAGTACGGAAGACAACGGTCGGCCGGCGGGCCGCAGCCTTCCGTACTAACTCAAAGTTGTGGAGAAGCAGTCTCGCGGACGTACATCACGTGCGTGTCGATGCCCTGGTGGGTGAAGCCGAGCCCGGCATAGAGGCGGACGGCCGGGGTGTTGTCGGACTCGACATAGAGCAGGATCTCGGCGACGCCTCGGTCGGCCAGGTGGTGGAGCCCGGCGAGGGTGAGGAGTCGCCCGAGGCCGCGGCCCTGGGCCTCGGGGGAGATGCCGACGACATAGACCTCGCCGAGATCGGCGTGGTGGACCTTGGTCCAGTGGAAGCCGAGCAGCGCCCCGGTCGCGGCGTCGACCGCAAGCAGCAGCCCGGCCGGGTCGAACCACGGCTCGCCCATCCGGGCCCGGAGGTCGGCGTCGTCCATGGCGCCCTGTTCGGGATGGTGGGCGAACGCGGCGGCGTTGACCCGCAGCAGGGCTGCCGCATCGTCGGCGCGATAGCCGCGGATCACGACGCCGTCGCGCTCCGCTGGCGCTGGCAGCGGGTCGCTGGTGGGCCGGCGCATCACCCACAGCTCGCGGGCGCGGTCGAAGCCGAGTCTGGTGGCGAGTCGCCCGGCCGCCGGGTGGTCGCCGTGGGCCCAGGCGGCGGTCACCGGGCTGCCCCCGACGGCCGCCACGGCCAGATCGGTCCCGAGGCCACGTTCGCGGGCGGCGGGTGCCACGGCCATGGCCAGGACGCCGTCACGC
>JAGQUE010000586.1 GCA_020438665.1 Nocardioidaceae bacterium
CCAAGGTGATGCGCCGGACCTATGCCGAGGCCCCCGAGGTCTATGAGGCGGCCTCGCCGCTGCTGCGAGTCACGGAGGACGCTCCGGACTTCTTCGTCATCCACGGCGCATCCGACACGCTCGTCTCGCCGACCCACGCCCATGCCCTGGTGGCCCGGCTGCGCGAGGTCTCGCGGCGCACGGTCGTCTTCGCCGAGCTGCCCGGTGCCCAGCACGCCTTCGACGTCTTCACCTCGGTCCGCACCGCCCATGTCGTCCGGGCCGTCGGCCGCTACCTCGCCTGGCACCACGCGCGGCGCCGCGAGTCCGCGCCCCAGGTGCGGGCCTCGTGAGCGTCCCCGCCGACGACGCCGGCATGCCGGCCGACCTGCTCGCCCACGCCCGGGCCGCCAAGGGGTTCATGCCCGAGGACGAGGGACTGCTGCTCCACCGCCTGGCGCGGCGCCAGCTGCCGCGCGGCCCGGTCCTCGAGATGGGGACCTATTGCGGCAAGTCGGCCCTCTATCTCGCCGCCGCGGCCCGCGAGGTCGGCGGCACGGTCTTCACCGTCGACCACCACCGCGGATCCGAGGAGATCCAGCCCGGCTGGGAGCACCACGACCCCGAGGCGGTCGACCCCGAGCTCGGCGTGATGGACACACTGCCCTTCTTCCGGCGGACGATGGCCCGGGCCGGCCTCGAGGACCAGGTCGTGGCGGTCGTCGGGCGGTCCACCACGGTGTCCGCCTGGTGGCGCACTCCCCTGGCGCTGCTGTTCATCGACGGCGGTCACTCCGAGGAGCACGCCCAGGCCGACTACACCGGATGGGCACGCTGGGTCATGGCCGACGGGCTGCTGGTGATCCACGACGTGTTCCCCGACCCCGCCGACGGCGGCCGGCCACCGTACGACGTCTATCGGCGTGCGCTCGACAGCGGCGACTGGGTCGAGGTCGAGGCGTTGGGGTCGATGCGGGCGCTAGGGCGTGTGGGCGGAGACGCCGGCGACGCCGTCCGCTGACGACTCGTCACCCTGGGCGGCGCAGCCGCACTCCAGCGCCAGCTCGGGGAAGTGGTGGGCGAGCCGGTCGCCGCGCATGACGTCGGCGGCCGGGGTGGTGTTGGACAGGGCGTCGGCGGCGAGCACGACCGCGGCCGCCGTATAGGTCGTGTGCTCGACCGGCCAGTTGACGTTCTCGGGATAGACGAAGCCGGTCCAGTAGCGGCCGCCCTCGTCACGCAGGTGCTGGAGGTCGGCGAACAGGCGCAGCGCCCGATCGTGGTCACCCAGGGAGTCCAGCGCCATGGCCAGCTCGGCCGTCTCGGCGCCGGTGACCCAGGGGTTGGTGGAGACGCAGAGGATGCCGAGACCGGGGCGGACGAACTCCTCCCACCGGCTCTCGAGCAGCGCCAGGCCGGCCTCGCCGTGCACGGCCCCGCCGAGCACGGGGTAGTACCAGTCCATCGAGTGCTCGGACTTGTCGAGGAACCGGTCGCGGTGCTGGCGCAGCGCATGGCCGAGCCGCCCGCCGGCGAGCTCCCAGTGGGGCTGCGGGTCGCCGAGGAGCTCGGCGAGCGCGACCCCCGCCCGCAGCGAGTGATAGATGCTGGACGACCCGGCGAGCAGCGACTCGCGGTTGACCTTGGCCGGACCGGCGGCGTCCCACTCCTGGGACCACGCGATGCCGCCGAACGGCAGCTGCATGCCGACCACGAAGTCGAGCCCACGACGAACGACCGGCCAGAACCGGCGTACGACGTCGAGGTCCTGGCGGATCTGCCAGTGGTGCCAGATGCCGACGGCCAGATAGGCCGACACGTTGGTCTCGCCGCTGGCGTCCTCGACCTCGCCCGCGACGATCTTGAGCGGCCACGACCCGTCGTGGCGCTGCATCGTCGGCACCCAGTCCAGCGCCCGCTCGGCGGCGACCACCTCGCCCCCGACGAGCAGCGCCATGGCGCCCTCGACGTGGTTCCAGATGTCGGTGTGCTCTCCGGGAGTCCACGGGATCGCGCCGCTCGGCTCCTGCATCGCCGCGATCGACCGAGCCGTCTCGGCGACCTGGGCGGCGGTCAGCACCCCGGGCACGGCCGGGATGCGCGTCTCGGGATGAGAGGCCACCTCAGCCCTCGGTGGGGTGGGGCTTGCGGAAGTAGAGGACCAGGGACTTGCCGATCAGCGGATTGAGCACCTTCTCGGCGACCTGGGTGGTGCGGGGCTTCTTCATGATGTCCCAGACCAGCAGCTTGTGATAGCCGCGCACGAGCGGGTGGTCGTCGTTCTTGACCCCCACCGCGCACTTCAGCCACCAGTAGGGGGCGTGCAGCCCGTGGGCGAAGTCGCGGCCCTCATAGGACAGTCCGGCGTTGGCCGCCTTGGTCACGAGCTCCTTGTCGGTATAGATGCGGATGTGGCCGCCCGGAGTGTTGTGGTAGTCCTCGGACAGCTGCCAGCAGATCGCCTCCGGAAGCCAGCGCGGCACCGTCAGCGCGATCGTCCCGCCCGGGCGCAGCACGCGCACGAGCTCGTCGAGCGCCTGGATGTCGGCCGGGATGTGCTCGAGCACCTCGGCAGCGACGATCCGGTCGAACTCGCCATCAGGGAAGGGCAGCGCGAGCGCGTCGCCCTCCTTGACGTCGGCCTCGGCGCCGGCCGGGACCTCGCCCTGCTCCCGCATCGCGGCGAACAGCTCGGCCACGCCCGCAAGCTCGTCGGCGTCCTGGTCGAAGGCGATCACGTCGGCGCCGCGGCGATACATCTCGAAGGCATGTCGCCCGGCGCCGCAGCCCATGTCGAGGACCCGCTCACCGGGCTGCACCCCGAGGCGGTCGAAGTCGACGGTCAGCATGCGTCGGCCTCCTGGACCGGCGTACGACGCTCGGCGGCGTAGTCGGCGATGACCCGCTCATAGGACTCGGCGACCGTCTGGGCGACGGCACGCCAGCTGAACCGCTGCTGCGCCCGACGGCGGCCGGCCTGCCCCATCCGGGCGCGACGCTCGGGGTCGTCGAGCAGGGCGGCAAGGGCGTGCTCCAGCTCGCCGACGTCGCCGGGCGACACCAGGTCGGCGCACTCGCCGTCGGGCCCGACGACCTCGGGGATCGCGCCGGCTCGGGAGACCACGAGCGGCGTCTCGCAGGCCATCAGCTCGGCGGTGGGCAGCGAGAAGCCCTCATAGAGCGACGGCACGCAGGCGATCTCTGCCGACCCCATCAGCGCGACGAGCTCCTCGTCGCTGACACCGTGGACGAAGTGGACGTGGTCCTTGATGCCCAGCCGGTCGACGAGCTGCTCGGTGCGGCCGCCGGCGACCGGCTTGGTGACCAGATAGAGCTCCAGATCGCGCTCGGTGCGAAGCTTGGCGAAGGCCTCGAGCAGCGTGGCGATGCCTTTCATCGGCGCATCGGCGCTGGCCATCGCCAGCAGCCGGCCCGGCACTCGCGGCGCCGTGGGCGGCGCGAAGACGTCGTCGACACCGAGCGGGATCACCTGGATCCGCGCCGGGTCGGCGCCGAAGTCGGCGACGATGTCGCGCTTGGACGCCTCGGACGGCGTCAGGATCCAGCGGGCGGCGCGGGCGACCTTGGCCTGCATCCGCAAGAAGCCGTACCAGCGGCGGACCGTCAGCCGGCGGCGCCAGGTGGTGGCGGCCTGGAGGTCGATGCGCCGGTCGAAGGTGATCGGGTGGTGGATGGTGGTCACCATCGGCAGGCCGAGGTCCTCGACGTCGAGCATGCCATAGCCGAGCACCTGGTTGTCCTGGACGACGTCGAAGTCGTCGACGCGATCGGCGAGCGCCTTGACCACGCGGGTGCTGAAGGTCTTGGGCTCGGGGAACCCGGCCGTGCACATGGTCAAGAACTCCTCGACGTCCACGCGGTCGCGGAACTCACGGAGCTTGGGGATCCGGAACGGGTCGGGCTCGCGATAGAGGTCGAGGCTCTCGACCTTGGTCAGCCGGACCCCCTCGTCGAGGATGGGGTAGGGGGGCCCGGAGAAGACCTCGACCTCGTGCCCGAGCGCCACGAGCTCACGGCTGAGGTGGCGGATATAGACCCCCTGGCCGCCGCAGTGCGGCTTGCTCCGATAGGACAGCAGCGCGACCCGCATGCAGGACCTTTCCGTGGTTCGGCGTGAGCGGCCATATTACCGGCCGGTACGACGGCCACCCGCCGCCGCGGGCCTGCCCGGCCTAGGAGGACGTCACGCCTCGTCGTCCTCGACGAGCGCGATCGCGACCCGAGGGCAGGAGAACACGGCGCGTCGGACGACGTCGACGTCCTCGGGGCCGATCTCCTCCTTCTTGAGGATGAGGTAGTCGTTGTCGTCGAGCTCGAAGATGTGGGGCGCCAGGCCCTCGCACACGCCGTTCGACTCGCACAGGTCGAAGTCGACCTTGACCTTCACGGGGTCCTCCTCATGTCGTGGGGTTCCCAGGATGCCGCACGGACCTTGGCCCGGCCGTCAGCCACCCTCGCTCGAGTGTCCGGGGAAGACGTGGGCCGCCGGGTCGATGGTGACCGCCGCGTTGTTGACCGCGGTGGCCGCCTCGCCGAAGCCGACGGCGATCAGGCGCACCTTGCCGGGGTATTCGGTGATGTCGCCGGCAGCGAACACCCGCGGCAGGTTGGTGCGCATGGCGGTGTCGACGACGACGTGGCGCTTGTCGGTCTCGAGGCCCCAGGTCTGGAGCGGACCGAGATCGGCGACGAACCCGAGCGCGGCCACGATCGCCTGGGCGGGGCGCTGCTGCGGCTCCTGGCCGTCGACGGTGATCTCGACGCCCGACACGGTGTCGCCGCCGGTGACGGCGGTGACCTGGGCCTTGGTGACCACCTCGACCCGCGAGGCCATCACCGACTCGACGGTGCGCTGGTGGGCGCGGAAGGCGTCCCGGCGGTGGACCAACGTGACCGAGCGGGCGATCGGCTCGAGGTGCAGCGCCCAGTCGAAGGCGCTGTCGCCGCCGCCGACGATGACCACGTCCTTGCCGACGTAGGGGTCGAAGCTCGGCACGAAGAACTCCATGCCGTTGCCCAGCCAGCCCTCGCCGACCGGGAGCGGACGGGGGCTGAACTTGCCGATGCCGGCGGTGATGATCATGGCCTTGGCGCTGACGCGGGTGCCGTCGCTCAAGCCGAGCACCAGCCCGTCGTCGCCGCACTCGAGCGTCTGGGCGGTGCGGTCGAGGTAGTAGGTCGGCTTGGCGGTCGCTGCCTGCTCGACCAGCCCGGCCACGAGATCGCGGCCCTTGACGGTCGGGAAGCCGGCCACGTCGAGGATCGCCTTCTCCGGATACATCGCGGTGATCTGGCCACCCAGCTCGGGCAGCGAGTCGACGACGGCGACGCGGAAGCCGCGGAACCCGGCGTAGTAGGTCGCATAGAGCCCGGTCGGGCCGGCGCCGATGATGACGAGGTCGACCTCGGCGTCGTGCGCGGCCGGATCGGTCGACACCGGGTCGGTCGTCGCGTGATCCGGGCTGCTGTCGTCGGGCACGACGGCTCCTTTCGGCTGGCCGGCCGGCACCGGCGGTGGAGCGATTGAGGTCAGGTCTACCAGACCCCACTCCCCCAGACACGTGACCCGGCGTGCCTGGTCGCCTCACTAGGATGCGAGGCATGTCCTACCCGTCGCCGCCGCCCGCCGGAGGCGACGCCTGGAGCAGGTTCACCCTCGACCCCCGTGCACCCAGCCACGCGGCGCTGCGCGCCTCCGACGCGGATCGCGAGGTGATCCACCAGATGCTCGCGACGGCCTACGCCGAAGGGCGGCTCGACCGCACCGAGCTCGACGAGCGCACCGACGGCGTGGCCCGCGCCAAGACCCTCGGCGAGCTGCCGGCATTCGTCAGCGACCTGGTCGTCACCTCCGGGCCGCCGGTGCTCGCCTCGCGGACCGATCTGGTGGCCGCGGCGCAGGACAAATACGTGCGTGAGCGCAACGAAGCGCTGTGGGGTTTCCTGTCGTCCTCGGTCATCACCTGGGGCATCTGGGCGGTCGTGATGTTCGGCGACTTCCCATGGCCGATCTTCGTGACGATCGCTGCCGGGCTGAACTACCTGCGCGTGCTCACCAACCGGCGCAGTTTCATCGAGTCCGAGGTCAAACGGCTGGAGAAGAAGGAGCGCAAGGCGCTGCCACCCGGCGGCGACGCATGACGGGCTGGGGCCAGCGGCTGCGCGACCATCCCTCGGCCGTGCTCCTCGTCGGCCAGCTGCTCGGCATCCTGACCTATCCGTTCCTCGGCACCTCGGTCGCCGGACGCCTCGTCCTCGGCGTCGTCGGGCTGGCCCTGGTCGCCCTGGCCCTCTGGGCGGTCAAGCAGAGCCCCGCGGCCACCTGGGTCGCGGTGCTGCTCGGCGGCCCCGCGATGGTCTTCACGGTCTGGGAGGCGATCACGCCGGGCGCGGGTGCCGTCGTACTCCTCAACGTGCTGTTCCACGCGCCGTTCTATTTCTATGTCTCGTGGGCGATGATCCGCTATCTGTTCGCCGACTCCAAGGTCACCCACGACGACCTCTTCGCCACCGGGGCGGCCTTCACGGTGGTCGCTTGGGGCTTCGCCTATCTCTATGCGGCCGTGCAGATCATCTGGCCCGGCTCCTTCGTCGGCCCCGACCCGGGCGACCAGACCTGGTTCGCGCTGCTCTTCGCGTCGTTCGCCAGCCTCACCGGCGTCGGCCTGTCCGACGTCCTCCCCGCCACCGCGCACGCCCGGGCGCTCGTCATGGTCGAGCAGGTCGCCGGCGTCATGTATCTCGCCCTCGTCGTCTCCCGCCTCGTCGGCCTCACCACACTCCGCGGCATCGGTGCGTCGTCGGAGAAGGAGCACTGAGCCGGCGACCGGCGACCAGCGGCCCCACCCCGGGGCTTGACTGGTGCGTGCGACGCCGCTGCTGCGTCGGGGACACCCGTGAGTCGCGGTCCGGGCATGCCGGTGGCCCCGCCGGATGGGTCGGTGGCGGGGTCTCGGGGCTGGGTGGCTAGTGCTCGGGTGGGCCGGTGCTGCTGGGACCGTCACCGTCGTCGTCGGTGGTGTGGCAGGCGGGGACGGCGCGGAGCCCGGGTGGGGTGACGTCGGTGGTGCCGGTGTGGTCGCGCAGGAACACATAGCCATGCGGGCTGGTCCACACATAGACGCCGGGCTCGGGCATCACATAGCGCCACTGCGTGAGCGTCTTGAGCCGGTGGTGA
>JAGQUE010000587.1 GCA_020438665.1 Nocardioidaceae bacterium
TGGCTCGGGATGTGGCAGTACCACGCCTGGGAGGAGCGGCGGGCCGCCGCGGCCGTCGATCTGACCACGAAGGAACCGGTTCCGCTGGCGGCCACGATGGGGCCCGACGACCCGTTCCCGGGCAACCACCTGGGCCAGCCGGTCGTGGTCGGGGGGACGTGGGTGCCGGCGGGCACCGTCTATGTCTCCGGCCGCGAGCACGAGGGTGTCGACGGCTATTGGGCGGTCACCCCGCTCGCGGTCGACGGCCAGGACGGCTCCGCGATGCTGGTCGTCCGCGGCTGGTCGGCCTCCCTCGACACGATCCCGGCGCCGCCCACCGGCCGGGCCGAGCTGGTCGGGTTCCTGCAGCCGCCCGAGGGCGCGACGGGGCTGCCTGACGAGGACCCCACCGACGACCTGTTGCCGCAGCTGCGCATCGCCGACGCGATCCAGCACGTCGACCAGGATCTCTACGGCGCCTATGTCGTCGTCGCCGACAAGGTCGCCCCCGGCGACTGGCCGGTCGGCGACCGCGCGGTCAACCCCGGCACCGCGGGGCTCGTCGCGGCGGACCTCGACCAGCAGCCCGACGTCGGTCGCTTCACCGCGCTGCGCAACCTGCTCTATGCCTTCCAGTGGTGGGTGTTCGGTGGCTTCGCGGCCTTCGTGTGGTGGCGGTTCATGGTCGACTCCCTGGCTGCGCAGGTGGCGGCGGCGTACGGCGTCGACGAGCCCCAGCCCGTCGACGACGGCGTTGTGATCGAGGGCTGACGCCGTCCTGAGGCCGGTGCCCGACGGTGTGCGGGTGTCCGTGAGCGAGTGCCACGGACGACCCACACCTCAGGAGGCACCCATGAACACGATCACCACCAAGCACAAGGTCACCGGCCTTGCCGGCCTGCTCGCCGCAGGCGCCCTCGGCCTGGCCGGCGCCACCGCGGGGATGGCGCCAGCCCAGGCCGCCGCGTCCGACACCGACCGGCCGCGGATCACCGAGCGGCACTTCGACTTCGGCAAGAACTGGACCGTGAGCGGTCCCCGCAACGGCGGCTACCTCTACTGGTCGTTGGCGGGCGGCGTGACCACGGCCGAGGTCGAGGGCTACCTCTACCTCACCAACCAGGAGTGCGGCCGGCTGCGCGTGCTCTTCTACGACGACGACCATCACTACCTCGCCGAGCGCACCTCACGCGTCGAGTGCGCGCCCGGCAACGGCAAGACCCAGTGGTGGAAGAGCGTGAGCTACTCGAGCACGCTCGTGTCCCACGCGCACGTGACGGTGCAGCGCCAGAACAGCAACGGCAGCTTCACCCAGATGGGGAGCGTTACCGAGGACTTCGACTGATCCGAGCCGGTCGACAATCCAGACGTGGGCCGGGGGCGCGTTGCGTGGCCGCCCCCGGCCCCGTCGTACGCCGCTCACCACGGCCAGTACCTTGGGGGCGTGCAGAAGCTGTTCACCGCCTATCGCGTGCTGGCCCTGATCGTCGGCGTGCTGCTGGCCTTCGGATCGTTCGTCGCCCTGCCGCTGCGCTACCTCGCCACCGAGGGCAGCAGTGCTCAGCAGTTCGGCGAGCACGCCAGCCTCGTCTGGGTGGTGCACGGCTGGGTGTTCATCGCCTATGTCGTCGTCGCGTTCCTGCTGTCGCGGCGGGCGGGCTGGACGCCGGTCTTCACCGTCGTCGCGCTCGCCGCCGGTCTCATCCC
>JAGQUE010000588.1:0-4117 GCA_020438665.1 Nocardioidaceae bacterium
CATCGACGACCACGTCTTCGACATCGCCCCGCTGCTGGAGTGGGCCGCCCGCGACGAGGCCGCGGGACAGCCCACCCCGGAGTCCGAGTCCGACGCCTAGCCCGATCGATGCTCAGGGAGCGACGAACGGTGCGATGCCCTGGGGCGTCCCCCATCCGGTCGGTCCGTCGAAGCCGGCGGTGGCCTTGCACAGATAGCTGCCCGAGCAGGCGCCGTTGCGTCCTGTCGTGATGTCGTTGAACGTGTCGGTGCGGCCATAGAGGTCACCCGGCTTGAGTCCTCCGGCGTCGGCGGCGCCGATCAGACCGGCGGTGAACGGCGAGGACGCGCTCGTGCCGCCCACCCGCAGCCAGCCGCGATAGCGCTTCGGCAGGAAGGTGTCATAGATCGCCAGCTCGTCGGCCACCGCGGCCATGTCCGCGAAGGTCCGCATGTGACACGCCGGGTCGGACTGCCAGGCGGGCTTGGCGAAATAGGCCGAGCAGCCGGAGCCACCGAAGAGCCAGGCCCTCTCCGACCAGCCGCGGGCGTTGTCGGCGTGCGACAGCGACGTGCCACCCACGGCGACCACTCCTGGCACCGAGGCCGGGAAGGTGGCGTTGGTGAATCCGCTGTCGCCCGACGCGACCACGGAGGTCACCCCGGGGACGTCATAGGCCGCGGCGGGGATCTCGACGCCGGTGTACTCCTGGATGCCATAGGAGTGGTTGACGACGGTCGCTCCCGCTGCTGCCGCCGCCTGGGTGGCCTTGCGCAGCGGCCCGGTCGTGGGCTGGTTGGCCTCGACCAGGACGATCTGGCAGGTCGGACAGGCCGCTGACACCATCTGGAGGTCGAGCGCCGCCTCGACGCCCCAGTTCATGTCCGGGCGGGGGTAGTTGTCGGCCTCACCCTGCTGGTTGAGCTTGGTGAAGCAGCCGCTGGCGGACGTGCAGGGGGGCAGACCGAACTGCTTGCGATAGGCGTTCATGTCGGCCTCGGCCTTGGGGTAGTCATAGGCGACCACGATCCCCACGGTGGCCGTGCTGCCCGTGCCCGGGACGTCATAGGCCTGCCGCAGGTCGGTGGCGCCCCAGCCGGCGGGGTCGGCCGCCTTGGGGGTCGGCCCCACGTGGTAGCGCTCCACCCGGGTGAAGCAGCTGTCGCGGTGAACGCCTGCGGTCCGGCACACCCGGTGCGGCCGATAGGGCGTGCGAGACCGCGCGAGGCTCGACCCGGTCCTGGTGGGTCTGGTCACCGTCGGCGTGGCCGCGCGGCGCGCCGCGACCCCGCGACCGACCGCATAGGCGTCCTCGGCCAGCTCGTCGACGGTGCGGCCGGCGGCGTCGGCGGCGTGGATCCGCAGGCTGACGGTCTTGCCGGCGCTGGGACTGCGATAGCCGACCCGGAACGAGGTCGCGTCGAGGCGGCGTAGGGCGGCCCGGTGCCACTGCTTGCCGTTGGTGGACCACTCCACGGTGGCCGTGTGCACCCGGCTGGAGGCGGAGCCCAGCGCGTCGAAGCGGATCGGGAAGGAGACGGGGCCGCCGTGGATGCCGGAGGTCAGGTTCATCGGCAGCCGGTAGGACGCCCGCAGGATCGGGATGGTCCGCCGGCCGGCCGGGAACGTGAACGACCACGTGTCCTCGACCCGGGTCGACACCTGCCAGCGTGCGGAGGCCCGGTGCGTCATGGTGAGCGTCGCCCGCTTGCCGAGGGCGCTCTCGGGGACGGTCCCGACGACAACGGACTGGCCGGACGCCACCCGCTGTCCGCGGCTCGACATCGTCCAGGTGCTGCTGTTTCGGGCGACGTCGAGACCGGTCATCGCAGTGCCGGAGCTGCTCAGGAACGAGAGCTGGCCATGGAAGGTCCCGTGATCGGCGCAGAGCGTGCAGCGGGGCCCCACGGCATCGCCGTCGGAGCCGATGTCCGGGCCGGGGCCCACCGGGCCACGGAAGAAGTCGATGTCGGGGGCCGGGCCCGGCTTGAAGCTGCGCAGCTGGAACTGCACCTGCTCGCCCCGGCGACCGGTGGCCTGCTCGGTGAGCCAGCGCAGGCGCGAGTCGCCCAGCGCCCAGAAGGACATCGTCCCGGGACGTTGCACCGGCACGGCCCAGATGAACACGAAGGTGTCCTCGGGGACGAGACCGAAATAGAGCCCGTACGTCGGTTCGGATGCGCCGGTGGCGAAGGAGCGGACGTCCATCCGGGCGAAGTCGGCCGGACGGAAGGAGAAGCTCAGGTCGCTGGGGATGCCGCGCCGCGCCTTGCGCGCCATGGCCAGGTGACCGACCTGCTCGTCGAACAGCGAGGTGCCGGGCGCACCGAAGGTGTACTCGACGGTGGTGACGAACGTGCCCAGCGAGGAGGGTGGCGGGGCCACGGGCGTGAGGCGCGGGGTCGTGCCGCTGTAGCCCATGCTGAAGCTGGCCCTGCCGAGCGCGTCCTGTCGCAGGAGCGTCACCCCGCGGTCGAGGGCGTGCTGGCCGGCCAGGCTCATGGACGGCCTGACGGTGGCCTCGGACATCACCAGGTCGACCGAGGTGTCGGAGGTGACATCGACCTCGCGGACGACAGCCCGGTTGAAGTCGTCGCTCATCAGCCAGTAGTGGCCCGAGGGCAGCGAGACCTTCCACTCGCCGTCGAGGAGGAACGCGAACCCGGCCGCCTGGCGGCCGTCGTCGACGTTCATGAAGGCGAGCATCGCGAAGGGCAGCGGCTGCCCGGGGGAGCGCTCGGCCCGGATCGTCACGGTGTGCATCTCGAAGTCGCCCGGGGCGGTGGTCACGCTGGGGACGGGGCCGCTGATGCGCTCGACACCGCGCAGGCTGCCCGCAAGTCCCGACAGCGCTCCGGGCGTGGAGATCCGGGCGGCCAGCGTCGTCGTCCCGTCGGCACGCTTGGCCGCGCTGCCGCGGTCGAGCCGCAGCCCCGGCAGGTCGCG
The DNA here is from genome assembly GCA_020438665.1 of Nocardioidaceae bacterium. The sequence goes on from JAGQUE010000588.1 coordinate 2,927, forward strand.
CACCGCGGCGCCCTCGGCGAAGGTGACCGTCAGCGGCGCGGTCCCGGCCCGCGCCGCCGCAGCCAGCGCCGAGACGTTGAACGCCGACGGGTCGATGACGGCCAGCTCGGCCGCCGGAAGCCGGGGCACGACATAGGAGTCGCCCCCGAAGCGCGCGGTGCGGACCGGCCGGCCGGCATGGGGCGAGCCGGCTGTCATCGTGGCGACGTCCGGGCCTGGTCCGCCTGACCGGAGCAGCACCGTGTCACCCGAGACCAGGGTGACCCGGTCGACGCGGGGAGCGGCGCCGCCCGAGGTCACCGGCACCGCCGCGGTCTCGGCGGCAGCGGGGGTCGACGCGGCCTGCGACGGTGGCAGCGGCAGCACCAGACCCGCCGTGGTCGTCACGGCGGCGGCGACACCCAGCGCGGCGCGGACACCGCGCCGACGTGGTGTGGAGAGACGAGAAGACATGAGCAGGGTGCTCACTTCCCCGGGGTCGACGGACAGTCGGCAGGCTCGCTGACCCCGTCATCGGCAAGCCCCCCGCGGGGGTGTCAGGGACAGTACACGGGTAGCCCGACCGCCGTCGCCCTAGACTCACCGACCGTGGGCATCCAGATCACGCCGAGCATCCTCAACGCCGACTTCGCCGCACTGGGGGCCGAGATCGGCCGCATCCCCAGTGCCGACTGGGTGCACGTCGACGTGATGGACAACCACTTCGTCCCCAACCTGACCTTCGGCCCGACCATGGTCGAGGCGCTGGCGCGCTCGACCGATCTGCCGCTCGACGCTCACCTGATGATCGACAACCCCGACCGCGAGGCGCCGGCCTATGTCGAGGCCGGCTGCCGCTCGGTGACCTTCCACGTCGAGGCGACCGCGGCCCCGGTGCGGCTGGCCCGTGAGCTGCGTGCCCAGGGCGCCCGCGCGGCGATGGCGCTCAAGCCGGCCACGCCCATCGAGCCCTACGAGGACCTCCTCGGCGAGCTCGACACGCTGCTGCTGATGACCGTGGAGCCGGGGTTCGGTGGCCAGAAGTTCCTCGACCTCGTGCTGCCCAAGATCCGGCGCACTCGCGCGCTCATCGAGCAGCACGGCCTCGAGCTGTGGCTCCAGGTCGACGGGGGAGTCTCGGTGGAGACGATCGAGCGCTGCGCCGAGGCCGGGGCCGACGTGTTCGTGGCCGGCTCCGCCGTCTATTCGGCT
>JAGQUE010000588.1:4163-4509 GCA_020438665.1 Nocardioidaceae bacterium
CGCTGACCGCGGGTCAGCCGTCGCCGACGGTGACGGCCTCGGCCACCGTCATCGCCTCGTCGCTGTCCGGCTCGTCCACGTGTGACAGCAGCCCGCGACCCGTCGCGAGCAGGGCAACGGCCAGGACGACGGCCCCCGCCCCGACATAGAACGGCACATGGGCTCCGACGCGCTCACCGAGGAAGCCGGCCAGCCAGGGTGCGATCGCGCCGCCGCCGAACCGGACGAAGGAGTAGGCCGCCGAGGCGGTGCTGCGCTCGACCGGCGCCGCCTTCATCACCGTCTCGGTCACCAGCGTGTTGTTGATGCCGAGGAAGAACCCCGCCACGACGACGCCGGCCGCGAG
>JAGQUE010000745.1 GCA_020438665.1 Nocardioidaceae bacterium
CGACCTACCGGTCTCAGAAACGCCGGAAGTTCATGCTGAAGAGGGACGAGTTGACTTGCGCGATTTGCGGCCAGGTCCGGCTCGCCACGGATCTCCAGGTCGATCACGTCATTCCCCTGGCCGAGGGTGGCCCGGACACGATCGAGAATTGTCAGTTGGCTTGTCTTGAGTGCCATTCCCGCAAGACCTCGGAGGAGGCCCGGAGAGGCCGGTCGGGGTGATCGTGGTTGCCGGGGTTTTGCGGGTATTGGCGGATCGCGCTACGCTGCCTGCACATAAGTGGCCCCGCAGTGCGCAAACACTCGGGGCCGTGGCACCGGGTCTAGAGCAAACCAGCCCCGGCGCATTCGGAACCTATCCGACGCGCAGGATCGTTGCGTTCTCTGACCCGTTGCACAACAACAACGGGAAGGAAGCACCATGAGTGAAGCGACACTAGAAGTGCCGGCCAGGTTCTCGGAAGAGATCCAGGGCCACTTGACCTCGTTTCGTGACGACGCGAAGCGAACCGTCGAAAAAGATCGGCTCGGAGTGTCCGAAGACCCGCCCGCGTATGTCGAGGGTGAGCGGCAGTCTTTGCCAGAGTTCGACCGTTTGGTCAGTCAGGGTCGCCTTCAGGACGATCAGAACACGATCACCTACCGGGGCGGTTTCGATCAGTTGATTGTGGCCGTTGCTTTTCGTCTCGGTGACGTGACGGAGGAACTTCACAAGCTGGCGATGGCCGGACCTTCGGTTGAGCAGTGTGAGCGTGCCGAGGGACTGCTTGAGGAGGCCGCGTGGCTGTTTGGGGCGGCGAAGCAGTTGCGTCAGACCAACGGAGAGGCGGTAGCAGCATGACCACGGCAACGGTCGAGGTTCCGCACCGGGACATTCCGCGCTTTGAGTATTGGCTTGCGAGCCAGTGCCAGGACAGTGGCGTCGAACTCAGCGAGATTCAAAATCATGGCGGCGACTTGGTTGAGGAGGTGAGGAACGCCGCCACGAAGTTCGCCGCTGTCAGACAACTTATGGAGCAGGTCGAGAAGGCGAAGGCTGGGGAGGTCACTACCGTTTCTGGTGATCCGCAGGTGCTTCTCTGGCAATGCCAGGCAATCACGCTGGACTACGCCTCTCCGATCACGGATCTGGACACGCCGGGCAATTGGGACTTCAAGGCTGCGGCGGAAACGGTTGATTCTCTTGCTCATTGGATTGAGCAGGGAAAGAACGTTCAGGCGGCGATGCACTGATGGCCGAGGGAATCGAGATCCGGACGAGCAAGAAGGGACGCAAGTCGTTTCGCGCAAGTGTTTGGTCGGCAAGGGACGAGAAGTTGATTCGGAAGACGTTCCCGACGCTCGCTGCTGCGAAGAGTTGGCGACGTGCTGCCCTGACCGAACTCGAGCGAGGGCAACTACGACCGCCCGACCCTCAAACGATCAGTGAAGCGGCTGAAGAGTTCCTGGACGGTGCCCGAAAGGGTTCCGTCCGGGACCGCTCCGGCAGGGGATACAAGCCGTCAACGATCCGGGGGTATGAGAGGGCGCTAAACCTTCGGGTACTGCCCGCTCTCGGTTCGGTGCGTTTGACTGAGCTTCGGCGCGGCCAGGTGCAGGCGCTCGTTGATCGGATGGCCGAGAACGGCAACAGCGGGTCCACCATAAGAAACACCTTGGACCCGCTCCGCGCGATCTATCGCCGGGCCATGTCCCGCGAGCTGGTCGGAGTGAATCCAACCTCACACCTGGAACTTCCGTCTGCGAAGAGCAAGCGCGACCGGATTGCTGGGCCGGACGAGGCTGGGAAGCTGCTTGCGGCCCTCCCCCAGTCTGATCGTGCTTTGTGGGCTACGGCGTTCTACGCGGGACTCAGGCGCGGCGAGTTGAGGGCACTTCGGGTTGAGGACATTGACCTTGGCAAGAGCGAAATTCACGTTCGCCGCTCGTGGGATGCCGTAGAGGGAGACATTGACCCGAAGAGCGAGGCCGGAACACGGATCGTTCCGCTGCTTGCCGTCCTCAGGGACTTTCTCGACGCGCACCTAATGAAGACGCGGCGTGAAGGCTCCGATTTGGTCTTTGGTCGGGAGACTGATTTGCCCTTCATCCCGTCCACGGTTCGGAACCGGGCGCTCGACGCTTGGGGCGAAGGCGAGCTAGATCCGATTGGGCTTCACGAATGCCGCCACACCTTCGCTTCGCTGCTGATCGACGCGGGAGCCAACCCAAAGGCGATTCAGGAGTTCATGGGACACGCGACTATCCAGATGACGTTTGACCGCTACGGGCACCTGATGCCAGGCCGCCGAGACGAGATCCGTGCCTCCGTAGACTTGTACTTGGAACGGCCTAGCGAGGCTTCGGACGAGGAACCGAGTCCCCTGTCGCCTCGAATGTAGTGGCTGAACCCATGTCAATCCCGAGCCGCAGAATGGGGAACTCGGCATCATTCTGGCCTATGTCGGGCCTCACGTACAGCTCATAGGTGGTTCCGTACCGCTGCCCAAACGAATTTACGTAGTAGAACGTAAGGGACGCCGTGTTTGCCCCATGAGGCATTTCAAGGTGCTCAATGAGGTTGATTTGTCCGGGGGCGACTAGCCTCCTCTCCGCAGAGCGTTCCTCGCCGGGACCGAACGGCACTACCGGCCCAAGCGCAGATTCGACGTAATCAACACTGTCCGCGACTATTCGAATGTCAGCGAGCAGACCCGCGCCCCTCCCGACGTTGACCAAGTGGAAATCGAGGTGCCCGCGCTCGGTCGAAAAGCCTGGCCGTCCCGGCACGTCATTCAAGACAATCCACGGCCTCACCTCGCTCTGGAGCTGCTCTTCCATGACGAGAATAGATCTCTTTGACGCCTCAACCTGTTTCTCGGACGCCTCAATCTGAGAACTAGCCCGAGTCGCCATTCTCCAAGTGAAGACCGCCAGCGCCAAAGTGCCCACGCCGGTTATGGCTTCGCCCACGGTTACCTCTTTGTTGAGTGAGATCCAGCCGAGACAATCTAGGAGCATGAAAGACAGAACGATGACGGCACCCCAGAGGATGATCTCAAGCGCGCCACTGAGATTTCCTTTTCCCACAGACTTTCCCATTTGCTCCCCCAAAAGACCGAAGCCCGCATCTAATGCGAGCTTCTGGAGTACCGCTACGGGGATTCGAACCC
>JAGQUE010000589.1 GCA_020438665.1 Nocardioidaceae bacterium
GGCGACGATCGCACCCTCCCGGAGTAGCCGTTGTACGGCGGCCACGGCCTCGCCGTCCGACGCGGCCGGGTCGGCCGACCCCACGAGCCGCAGCCGCGGGCCGCACTCGGGGCAGCTCACCGGTTGGGCGTGGAAGCGGCGGTCGCCGGGGTCGGCGTACTCCGCGGCGCAGGCCGGGCACATCGGGAAGTCCGCCATCGTCGTGAACGGGCGGTCATAGGGCAGCCCGGTCACGATCGTGAACCGCGGCCCGCAGTTGGTGCAGGTGACGAAGGCATGGCGATGCCGCCGGTTGTCGGGATCGGCGAGATCGGCCAGGCAGTCCGCGCAGGTCGCGACGTCGGGGGAGACCAGGGTGCGCCCGGCCTCGCCCACGGAGTCGCCGATGACGAAGTCGAGGCCGCCTTGGACGGGCTGCGACTCCCAGGTGACCGCTGAGACGACCGCGAGCGGCGGCGCCTCCGGCCCGATGCGCTCGGTGAACGCGGCGACGGCGGAGCGGTCGCCCTCGACCTCGCAGAACACGCCCGCGCTGGAGTTCCAGACCGCGCCCGAGAGGCCCAAGGACCGTGCGAGGGCATAGACATAGGGACGGAACCCCACTCCCTGGACGACACCCGTGACGTGGACCTGACAGCGCTCGCGGCCGGAGCCCTCGACGGCGCCCGGTGTGCTCCCCATCGGGCCCTCCCGTCGTCGGCTGATGTCCCCGCTCGCGGTCGCGTCGGTGCGCGACGCAGGATACGCGGGTCGCTAGCCTGCTGCCGTGGTGTCCGCCGACCTCGTCGAGTCCGTGCGGGACGCGCTGGCCGTGGCCGGCGACCCCGTGAGGGCCGAGGGGCAGCAGCGCTACATGAAGTCGGCGATGCCCTATCGCGGCGTGACCTCCGCCGAGCTCACGGCGCTGCTCCGGCCCCTGTTCGCGGCCTATCAGCCGGCGGGGCGGGAAGCATGGGTGGGCGACGTACGCCGGCTCTGGGACGGCGCCGAGTTCCGCGAGGAGCGCTATGCCGCGACCAAGCTGGCGCGGCACCGGCGAGCCCGGGCCTGGCAGGACCCGGATGTGCTGCCGCTGTATCGCCACCTGGTGCACACGGGGGCATGGTGGGACCACGTCGACGAGATCGCCGGACACCTGGTCGGCGACGTCCTCAAGGACCACCGCGACGAGGCGACACCGGTCGTCGAGGCGTGGGCCCGCGACGGGGACCTGTGGCTGCGGCGGACCGCCGTCCTGGCCCAGCTGCACCACCGGGAGCGGACCGACACGGGGCTGCTGCGCCGGGTCGTCGAGGACAACGTCGACGACCCCTCGTTCTGGCTGCGCAAGGCGATCGGGTGGGCGCTGCGCTCCTATGCCTACACCGATCCCGCCTGGGTCCGGGCCGAGGTCGACCGGCTCGGGACGCGCCTGTCCGGCCTCTCGCGACGCGAGGCCCTCAAGCATCTGTGACGGCCTTGATGTCGAGGCCGTCACACTGTGTGCGGCACCGCATCGCCGGACCGGCCACCGGCCCTACAGTGAGGACATGACGGTGCTCGCCGATCGCAGGGTCGCGGCCTACTGGGCGCGGCAGGTCGGTGCGTTCGAGGCCGGGACGGCTCGTGTGCTGGCCGGTGACCTGACGGCCGTCCACCCGACGCGGGTGTCGGTGCGGCGCATGCGGTCGACCTTGCGCACCTTCGCCCCGCTGTTCGACGCCCGCGCCGTGGAACGCGTCGACCACGAGCTCGAGTGGATCGCGGCCGAGCTCGGCACGGTGCGCGACCGCGAGGTGCTGATCGGGATGTTCTCGGCCCGGCAGGATCTCGACGGCGAGCTGCTGGGCCCCCTGCTGCAGGTCCTCGCCGAGGAGGTCGAGCACCACGGTGCCCGGCTCCGCGAGGTCCTCGCCGAGGATCGGACGCGCCTGCTCGTCGAGCACCTGCGCACCACCGTCGATGATCCGCCGACCGCTGCCGCCGTCGATCTCGCGCCCTATCGCGGGAGCGCCCGACGGATCCTGGCCAAGCGGCTGTGCCGGGCCGGCGTCGAGGACGAGCCGGAGCGGATGCACAGCGCGCGCAAGGCCGCCAAGCGTGTGCGCTATGCCGCCGAGGTGGTCGCCGGCGACGCCGTCTCGCTCGCCGAGCCGCTCCCGCCGCTGGCGGTCGAGGTCGCCGAGGCGCTCGCAGAGGTACGCCGGGCCGAGCGGCTGCAGGACGGGCTCGGGCACTGCCAGGATCTGGTCGTCGCGCGGGACTACCTGCTCCACGTCAACGGCGAGCACCCTGTCGTTCCGTCGCGCCCGGCCCTGTTGCTGGCCCGGACCCTGGCCGACGAGCGACTCGCGTCGCTGGTGGCGGTCGACCGAACCGGCGTGTGCTGTGAGTCCGACGCCCTCGTGGGGGCGGCGCCGAGCGCCACGGCCTAACCTTCGGGCATGCCACTCCTGCGTGAGGTCGTCGACCTGCTCCACGGCTGGTATCCGCCGGACACCGCCGAGAGCTGGGACGCCGTCGGTCTCGTCTATGGCGATCCGGCGGCGACGGTCCGGCGTGTGCTCTTCGCGGTCGACCCCGTGCTGCCGGTCGCCGACGAGGCGGCCGCCTGGGGCGCCGATCTCGTGGTCACCCACCATCCGTTGTTCCTGCGCGCTGTCCACGGCTTCGCGGCGACCACCCCCAAGGGACGGACCCTCAAGCGGTTCGCCGACGCGGGATGCGCCCTGCTCGCGGCCCACACCAACGCCGACCTGGCGATCGGCGGCGTGTCCGAGGCGATGGCGGCGGCGTTGGGTCTGTCGGGGCTGGCGCCGATCACGACCGAGGCGGCCGGGTCCGAGAGCGACGCCGAGCCGTCGGCCGGGACCGGACGGATCGGCGAGGTCGCTCCGACGACGCTGCGGGCCTTCGCCGACCGGGTCTCCGCAGCCCTGCCGGCGACGGCCCAGGGCGTGCGGGTCGCCGGTGACCCCGACCGCGCCGTACGCCGGGTGGCGCTGCTGGCCGGGGCCGGTGACTTCCTGCTCGACACGATGGCCGCCAGCGACGCGGACGTGTTCGTGACCAGCGACCTGCGCCACCACCCGGCGAGCGAGTTCGTCGAGAAGGACGGCCCCGCCCTGGTGGACGTGGCTCACTGGGCCGCGGAGTGGACCTGGCTCCCCGTCGTGGAGTCGCGGCTGCGGTCAGCCCTCGGCGATGCCGTCGAGACCCGCGTCAGCACCCTGGTCACCGATCCCTGGACCTTCCGGGTCTGATCCTGCGGCCGACCCGGCGCGCGAAGGGCGATACGGTGGTCCTCCCATGCCGTGCCCGCCGTCCGGGCCCGTCCCATCCGAGGAGCCGACGCTGAAAGCCGACCCGTCCGCCCAGCTGACGCTGTTGGAGGTCCAGGAGCTCGACTCCCGCGCCGACCAGCTGCGCCACCAGCGCGATCACCTGCCCGAGCTGGCCGAGATCGCCGAGCTCCGCCAGTCGCGCCAGCGGCTCGAGGTCGAGTTGCGCGATGCCCGGATCGAGGTCGAGGACCTCACCGCCGAGCAGGCGAAGGTCGACGCCGATGTGGAGGCGGTCAAGGCGCGTCGTACCCGTGACCAGCAGCGCATGGACCAGGGTCTGATCTCCAACCCCAAGGACCTGGAGCGGATG
>JAGQUE010000590.1 GCA_020438665.1 Nocardioidaceae bacterium
CAACATCATCGCCCAGCGCGACATCCAGAAGGTCTTCCCTGCCGACGAATACTCCGCGGTCGGCATCGCCGGTTCCGCCGGTCTCGCGGTCGAGATGGTGCGCCTGTTCCAGGTGGAGCTCGAGCACTACGAGAAGATCGAGGGCACCACCTTGTCGCTCGACGGCAAGGCCAACCGGCTCGCGGCGCTCATCCGCGCCAATCTCGGGATGGCCATGCAGGGGCTGGCCGTGGTCCCTCTCTTCGCCGGCTATGACCGTGCCGCTCAGCAGGGCCGGATCTTCTCCTACGACGTGACCGGTGGCCGCTATGAGGAGACCGCGTTCCATTCGGTCGGCTCGGGCTCACTGTTCGCGCGCGGCTCCCTCAAGAAGATCTACCGCGAGGGCATGACCGGCGAGGAGTGTGTCACCGCCACGATCCAGGCGCTCTATGACGCCGCCGACGACGACTCCGCCACGGGCGGACCCGACCTGGCTCGCCGGATCTTCCCCGTGGTCCACGTGATCTCCGCTGCCGGAGGGCGGCGGCTCGACGAGACGGAGGTCGCCGACATCGCCGACCGGGTGATCGCCGGCCGGATGGACCGTCCCGACGGTCCGGCCGCCGCACTGACCTGAGGAGCGGCGTGAGCTGCCGCCGTACCCCCGACCCGACCCTGTCCCGCCGCCCCGAGGACCAGCCATGAGCATGCCGTTCTATGTGTCACCCGAACAGCTGATGAAGGACCGCGCCGACTTCGCGCGCAAAGGCATCGCCCGAGGCCGGTCCGTGGTCGTCGTCCAATACGCCGACGGTGTGCTGTTCGTGTCCGAGAACCCCTCGCAGGCGCTCCACAAGGTCTCGGAGATCTATGACCGCATCGCCTTCGCCGCGGTGGGCCGCTACAACGAGTTCGAGAACCTCCGGATCGCCGGCGTGCGCCTTGCCGACGTCCGCGGCTACTCCTACGACCGCCGTGACGTGACCGGCCGCGGGCTGGCCAACGCCTACGCCCAGACGCTGGGGACGATCTTCTCCTCCGGTGGCGAGAAGCCCTATGAGGTCGAGCTGTTCGTCGCCGAGGTGGGCGACAGCGCCGTGGACGACCAGATCTATCGGCTGACCTATGACGGCCAGGTCGCCGACGAGCACGGGTTCGCCGTCATGGGCGGTGCCACCGAGCCGGTCGTGGTGTCGCTGCGCGAGCACTACCGCGAGGGTGCGGGGCTGGCGGAGGCGCTCGAGGTCGCCGTCACCGCGCTGGGGCGCTCCGAGAACGACGGCGAGCGGGTCATCCCGACCGCTCACCTCGAGGTGGCGGCACTCGACCGCACCCGGTCCCAGCCGCGCAAGTTCGTCAGGATCGTGGGGGAGCGGCTGGCCGACCTGCTGGGCGACCGCGGCCCCGAGACCCCGGCCGAGGCCCCTGATGAGACGCCGATCGACGGTCCAGCCGACAACGCGCCCGACGGAGACGCAGCCTCCGACGGCGAGTGACGGCGGCGTGACCGGCCCGGTGGGAGCGGACGGACGCGGCGTCCCCGACTCGCGCGACTGGCGTCAGCTGGGCGGCGACGAGCTGCTGCACGCCGGGTTCATCTCGCTGATCGCTCGGCGCTATCGGCTGCCCGACGGCCGCGAGGCGCGGTGGGAGATGGTCGACGCTCCCGCGACGGCCACCATCTTCCCGCTGACCGACGACCAGCGGGTGGTGTGCGTCCGGCAGTTCCGCCCCGGCCCGGCCCGGCGCATGCTGTCCCTGCCCGGCGGCCTCATCGACCCCGGGGAGTCCGTGGTCGAGGCCGCCCGTCGCGAGCTGCGCGAGGAGAC
>JAGQUE010000049.1:0-4430 GCA_020438665.1 Nocardioidaceae bacterium
GGCATCCGGTCGCCCGTGGGCCCAGCGTCGGCGAGGCCGGCCAGCCGGTCCAGGGAGCTGGCGAGGGGGTCGCGCTCGGCGGCGTTCATGACGCCTCTCCTCCGGCCTGGCCCAGCGCGCTGCGCAGGTGGGCCAGGCCCTTGCTCGTGGTGCTCTTGACGGTGCCGCGGGAGCAGCCCATCGTCTCGGCGGTCTCCGCCTCGGACAGGTCGCACCAGTGGCGGAGCACGACAGCGGCGCGCTGCCGCTCCGGCAGGCGGCGCAGGGCCGCCAGCAGCGTCTGGGTCCCCGCCACGTCGGCGGCGGCGTCGGGGATCCCGCCCATCTCCGGCAGCCGGTCGGTGGTCCACTCCCGGTTGCGATGGCGGCGCCACCAGGACGTGCGCAGGCTGACCATCACCCTGCGCAGATAGGCGTCCGGAGACTCATAGGCCCGGATCCGGTCCCAGCGCGGATAGACCTTGGCATAGGCCGACTGGAGCAGGTCCTCGGCCTCGTCGAGGTCGCCGGTGAGCAGGAACGCCAGCCGCTTGTGGTGCCGTTCGCCGGCGCGGACATAGTCGGCGAAGTCCGTCGTCGGGTCGGCGGCCAGCTGACCACCGACCCGCTCCGTCGCTCCGGTCGGCCTGTCCATGTCTGTGGGATGCCCCTCTGCTCGCTGGAGTTGTCGACGTCCGAGTCAGCAGGTGCCCAGGTTGACGCCGAGATAGCCGTCGGCGCCGTAGCAGCCGGGCTCGGTGGTGGCTGAGCGGGTCAAGGTCCGGCCGCTCAGCTCCCAGCGACGGACCCTGATCGGGGCCGGAGCGGTGGGGTGCGCCTCCACGAACCGGAAGTCGAAGAAGCCCGCGGCCAGCAGGTCCGTGTGCCAGCTCCTGTTCTGAGGCGCGCCGGTGCCCTCGGACAGACCGCCGGCCAGGGGCGTGGGGCGGCCTGCCGCGTTGATGGTCCGCACGCGGGTGAGCCGGTGGTCGCTCTCGGCGACGACCTGCCACCAGGTGCTCTCGCCTCCGCTGCCGGTCAGCACCAGCTCCTGGCTGCCGTCGCCGTCGAGGTCGAGCCCGAGCTCGAGGCGCTCATAGCCACTGAAGGGCAGCCGTACGGCGGCGGAGCCCCCGGTCGCCCAGAAGACCTTGACCCGCGAGTGGGTCCCGGACTCGCCCCGGGTGAGCTGGACGGCGGTGTCGAGGCGTCCGTCGCCGTCGACATCCGCGGTGACCCGGGAGTGCTCGCTCCAGCGGGTCCGGTGGTGGGTGGTCGTCTCGCCCGACGCGCCGGTCGTCGTTCCGGCGACGACGAGCGCGGCAAGGGAGATGCTGACGATGGTGGTGGGTGTGTTCATGCCGGGAGACACGCAGGTCCGGCCCAGGAGGTTGCCTCGCCCGACTCACAACCTGGCGAGGTCTCACGGTCGGCGTCAGACCTCGACGGTCCCGCCGGTGCGCCAATAGACGGACTCCTCGCGGGTCAGGAAGCCTTCGTCGACGAGGTAGCGCCGCAGCGCGGCGTGGTCGGGATGGAAGCGCCGCAGCAGGTCGTTGACCTCCCGCTCGGGATAGGTCCGACCGAGCTCGAAGGACTGCGCGAGGTGGTCGAGCACTGCCCGCAGCTTGGCGTGCTTGCTCGGGATCGTGTGCAGCGTCCCGTCCGGCCGCAGGAAGTTGGCCACCACGCGCTGTGTCTGCGGGGCCAGCGGGCCGTCGGCCAGTCGCTGGGGGATCGGGGGCGTGTCGGTCACGCCGGCAACCTAACGGCTCAACCGCAGCAGCTTCAGCGGGTTTTGCGCCGCATCGAGCCCGCCGCCCGCCGTGCGCACCTCGAAGTGCAGATGGCAGCCGTCCGGCGCGCCGCTGTCGGAGGCCTTGGCGATCAGCTGACCCTTGGCGACGCGGTCGCCGGGCTGGACAAAGACCTTCGTGGTGTGGGCCAGCAGGAAGTCGACGCCGAGCGCCTTGTTGCGGAACAGCAGCGGGTTGACGCCGTACGCCGGCCCGAGCGCGGCGTGGGAGACCACGCGGCCGTGTCGCCCGGCATAGAGCCTGGTGCCGCACGGCATCGCGATGTCGAGGCCGTGGTGGAAGCCCTGGTTGTCGCGGCAGCGCGGGTCGGGGTCGTAGTAGGGCGCGGTCGTGCAGCCGTAGGGCACCATCTTGCGGTGCTTGCCGGCGAACCACGGCGAGGCGTAGTGATGCTTGTCCTTGGCATAGAACACCCAGCGCGGGTCGGGCTTGGCGGCGCGGGCGGCGGGCGCGGTCGCCTTCGTCGGACGCTCCGCCAGCGGCTGCTCGGCCGTGGCCGGCGCGACGACGCCCAGCATCAGCAGGGCGAGCAGGATCGGGACCGGGAAGGGCACCGGATCACCGTAACGCGGCCACGACGCCCTGGTCAGCCGCCACCTCGAGCAAGCGGTCGCACTCCTCGATGAGCCGCTGTCGCAGCGGCACCGCCTGCTCGGCGAGGGCACGCTGCGCGGCGGCGTACTCCTGGCGTCCTTCGGGCGTCTCGATCCGGATCGGCTCGAAGCCCAGCTCTCGCACGTCGTACGGCGCCCCCCGCATGTCGAGGTCGCGCGCCCCCCACGCCAGCTCGAAGGCATCGGCGACAAGGTCGGAGCCGACCATGGGCGAGAGCCGGAAGGCGTGCTTGTAGAGGTCCATCCCTGCGTGGAGGCAGCCGGGCTGCTCGAACGCCGGCCGGTCGTCGTGCCCCGGTTGGAGCGCGTTGAGCGGCCGGGCATCGGGCGTGAAGAACCGGAAGGCGTCGAAATGCGAGCACGCGATCCGCTGGCTGTCGACGACCGCATCGGTGCCGGCGGTGCCCAGCCGCAGCGGATAGGTGTGGTGGCGGGTCTCGTCCTCACGCAGGTGATAGACCATCGCCCACTCGTGGAGGCCGAAGCAGCCGAACTGCGCCGGCCGGTCACGCGTGGCGACCAGGAGCTCGCGGATGCTGCCGACCAGGCCGGCACGCTGCGCGACGAACTCGGCGGTGACGCCGACCCGGTGCGCGTCGCCGTCGAGCTGGGCATAGCCCTTGAGGGGCAGGTACGCCACCGCGGCCGCTCCGCTCAGCGCGATGCCGACCCCCGGATGCCAGCGGCGCAGCTGCGCTGGGCGGTAGGAGTAGTAGGTGAACAGGAAGTCGTGGACCGGGTGCTTGACCCGTGCCTCGCGGCGGGCGAGGTGCGGCTGGAGGTAGGGGTCGACCCGCGCAGCGTGCGCCGCGGCCCGCGCCGTCCACGTCGGCTCCTCGAGCACCTCCACGTCCACGCGGTGATCGTACGGCGCCCCGATAGGCTCGCCGTCGTGCGTATTGCGAGATTCACGACGGGGGACGACCCCCGCTACGGCGTGGTGACAGGCGAGCTCGACGACTATGGCCAGCCGGCCGAGGACGCGATGGTCGTGCCGCTCGTCGGCGACCCGCTCTATGCGGGCATCCAGCCGATGGAGGAGCAGATCGCCCTGGCCGACGTACGCCTCCTCGCGCCGGTGATCCCGCGCAGCAAGATCGTCGCGATCGGCAAGAACTACGCCGCGCATGCCGCCGAGATGGGCGGTGACGTGCCTGAGGAGCCGTTGATGTTCCTCAAGCCCAACACATCGGTGATCGGTCCTGGCGACGACATCCTCTATCCGCGCCAGACCTCCGACCTGCACTATGAGGGCGAGCTGGCGATCGTCGTCGGCCGGATCTGTCGCGACGTCCCGCCCGAGCAGGCGACCGACGTGATCTTCGGCTACACCATCGCCAACGACGTGACCGCGCGCGACCTCCAGCGCCGCGACGTGCAGTTCACCCGCGGCAAGGGCTTCGACACGTTCTGCCCGCTGGGGCCGTGGATCGAGACCGACCTCGACCCCCACGCGTTCACCACGGAGGGCGGTGGCCGTCGCGTGCAGACGTTCCTCAACGGCGACGTCAAGCAGGACGGCAACACCCGCGACCTGGTCTTCGACATCCCGACGCTGGTCGCCCACATCACCTCGGTGATGACGCTGCTGCCCGGCGACGTCATCCTGACGGGGACCCCCGACGGCGTCGGCCCCATGGAGGTCGGCGACGAGGTGGAGGTCTCGATCGAGGGGATCGGCGCGCTGACGAATAGAGTCGCCTCCCGTGACTGAGCCCGCCCCCACCCTCCCGATGCCAGCCGAGCGCGACCCCAGCGTCCGCGTCCGTTTCTGCCCGTCCCCGACCGGAAGCCCCCACGTCGGGCTCGCCCGGACCGCCTTGTTCAACTGGGCGTTCGCGCGTCACCACGGCGGCACCTTCGTCTTCCGGATCGAGGACACCGACGCCGCTCGTGACAGCGAGGAGTCCTACGAGACGATCCTCGAGGTGATGCGCTGGCTCGGGTTCACCTGGGACGAGGGGCCCGAGATCGGCGGCCCGCACGCGCCCTACCGGCAGAGCCAGCGCTACGACGTCTA
>JAGQUE010000049.1:4475-4866 GCA_020438665.1 Nocardioidaceae bacterium
CCACCGAGGAGCTCGAGGACCGCAACGCCAAGGCCCGCGCCGAGGGCCGTGCTCCCGGCTATGACGGCCACTGCCGTGAGCTGACCGACGAGCAGGTCGCCGCCTATCAGGCCGAGGGACGCCAGCCGGTGCTGCGGTTCCGGATGCCCGACCGGGCGATCACGTTCACCGACGTCGTGCGCGGCGACATCACCTTCCAGCCTGAGAACGTCCCGGACTATGCGCTGGTCCGCGCCAACGGCCACCCGCTCTACACGTTGGTCAACCCGGTCGACGACGCGATGATGGAGATCACCCACGTGCTGCGCGGAGAGGACCTGCTGTCCTCGACGCCGCGTCAGATCGCCCTCTATGACGCGCTCGCCGAGATCGGTGTCGGCAACGGCACGAC
>JAGQUE010000049.1:4947-6868 GCA_020438665.1 Nocardioidaceae bacterium
TACCGCGAGCAGGGCTTCCTGCCCGAGGGGTTGCTCAACTATCTGGCGCTGCTGGGCTGGGCGATCGCCGAGGACCGCGACATCTTCTCGATGGCCGAGATGGTCGAGGCGTTCGAGATCGGGCGGGTCAACCCCAACCCGGCCCGCTTCGACCTCAAGAAGTGCGAGGCCATCAACGCCTCCCACATGCGGCTGCTGTCGGTCGACGAGATCACCGACCGGGTGACCCCCTATCTCCAGTCGGCCGGCCTGGTGGACGCCGAGCCGAGCGCGGCCCAGGCGGCGCTGCTGACGGCCGCGATGCCGCTGGTCCACGAGCGCATGAACAAGCTCACCGAGGCCGTCGACATGCTCGGCTTCCTGTTCGTCGACGAGGCCGACCTGGTCCGCGTCGACGAGGTCGACGAGGCCGGCCGCGAGGTCGTGCAGGCGGCCCACGACGCCCTCGCCGGGCTGTCGGAGTGGACCACCCCCGCGATCGAGGAGGCGCTGCGCACGTCGCTGATCGACGGTCTCGGCCTCAAGCCCCGCGTCGCGTTCGGACCGGTGCGGGTCGCCGTGACGGGCCGCAAGGTCTCGCCGCCGCTGTTCGAGTCGCTCGAGCTGCTCGGGCGCGAGCGTTCCCTGGACCGTCTTCAGGGGGCCCTCACCTGATGTCGGGGGACTGGACGCCGCCGGGACCGCCGCCCGGCCCACCAGCCGGCCCACCAGCCGGTCCGCCGGCCGGCCCACCGCCAGGTCAGCACGGGCCGGTCCCGGGCTACGGCTATCCGCCCCAGCCCGGCCACCCGGCGTACGGCGGCCCGCCGATGCCGGCGCCGTACCTCGAGACCGAGCCGCTCGACTATCACCTCGTCCACCGGGGTGGCGCGCGGGGCTGGTGGCGTCCCCTGGTCGGCGTGGTCACCGGCGCGGTGATGCTGGTGGTCGTCGTCCCGCTCGTGTTCCTGCTGGTCTTCATGATCGGCTTCGCGCTCGCGGGGGAGGACGCGGTCACGCGTGGCCAGGCGCTGGGCGACTCGGCCAACCCGACACCGGCGATGCTGGCCTATCTCAACGTCACGCTGGCCGCGGCGATCCCGGTCTCGTGGGGACTGCTGTGGATCTTCCACGGGCTCAAGCCGCGCTGGCTGGCGTCGGTGCGGCCGCGCATCCGGTGGGGCTACTTCGGCGTGTGCCTGGCGCTCTCGGTGCTCGCGCTGCTCGCCACGATCGTGGTCTCGGCCGTGCTGCCTGGCAGCAACGCCACCGGAGACCAGGGCGGCCAGCTCAACGCGTTCACGTCGACGACCCGCGACTACCTCATCGTCATCGTGCTGCTGACACCGCTGCAGGCGGCGGGGGAGGAGTACTTCTTCCGCGGCTATCTCACGCAGGCGCTCGGAGGGCTCTTCGGCAGCCGGTCGCTGATGGTCAGCCGGACGGTCGCGGTGCTCGTGCCGGCGTTCCTGTTCGGCCTGGCCCACGGCCTCGGCCAGAGCGTGCCGGTCTTCTTCGACCGGTTCGCGTTCGGCGTCGTGGCGGGCGTCCTCGTGATCCGCACCGGCGGGCTCGAGGCCGGGATCGCGATGCATGTGCTCAACAACTTCATGGCCTTCGGCTTCACCCTCGCGTTCAGCGACATGGCGTCGGCGCTGAACCCGCCCGCCGGGTCGTGGTGGGACATCATCCCGACCCTCACCCAGTCGCTGGTCTATCTCGGGCTGGCCAGCTGGGCCGCCCGGTTCATGGGGCTCGCGACGCGCACGGATCCGGCCGTTTTGGCTGCCTCTCGTGGGCTTGTGTATCGTTTCCCCCCGGTCCCGCCCCCCGCCCAGCCCCTCTGAGAGGGCGCTTGTCGGACGGGCCGGAACACCCCTTGGGGTATGGTGTAATTGGCAGCACGACTGATTCTGGTTCAGTTAGTCTAGGTTCGAGTCCT
>JAGQUE010000591.1 GCA_020438665.1 Nocardioidaceae bacterium
GAGGTCAGTCGGGCGTGACGACGAACCACGCCTGGGACCAGCGACCGAACGGGAGGGTCCGGGTGGCGAACGCCTGACGCGTCACCACCCGCACGCCGCCGATGGCCGGGTCATAGATCCGCAGGCTCTCGTGGGGAGCCGTGCCGAGCCCCAGCACGACGTGGCGCGGCAGCCAGCCGTCGCCCACATAGAACGCGACCGGCACCTGCCTCTCCAGCGCCGGCATGGCGAGGACATACGCCGTCTCGGGCCGGGTGCGCACGACGTGGGTGCCATACGGCGTCCCGCGCGCGGACAGCTGGTTGGCGACCGCCCAGGGCGGCGTGCCGAACGCGGCGGGCCACGGCAGCTGGAGCCGGCCGGAGACCGCGACGAGGCTGGTGACCCGGCGATGCATGTCTCGGGTCTCCTGCTGGAAGCGGTCGACGGCCGTGCTGCCGGATGTCGCGAAGCCGGTGCCGGGGTGGGCGCCGTCGACCACGAGTTCGGCATAGGCGTCGTCCACGACGGCGCGGGCGACGACCAGGGAGGCCGCTCCGCACGACGTGTTGTCGGGCTGGACCAGCGGGTGGCTCAGCAGTCGAGTGGCACAAGGGCCGGGCCCGGTCACTCGATGAGCTCGCGGATCTCGTCGAAGGCCCGGTCGGGAGGAGTCGGCCGGCAGCCGAGCTGGGCGGCGTGCGCCACGACGCGCCGCTGCTCGCGCATCAGGTGCCAGCCCCGGCGCACGAGCACCAGGGGCGGCTTGCGGTGCTCGCGCAGGTCGCGCACCAATCGCCGCCAGAAGGTCACCACGGGGTGCTGGGTCACGCAGTAGGCGTCCGCGAGCAGCCCGAGCCGACTGCACTCGGGGACGATCTCCTGGGCGAAGATCCCCTCGGCGACGAAGAACCGGGCGTCGCCGAGGTCGAGGGCACGGCTGCCGCAGCGTCCGTCCCGGGCGATCTCATAGATCGGGACCTCGGCCGACCCGGTGGCACACAGCTTCTCGATGGCGGCAAGGGCGTCGTCGTGCAGCCACGCGTCGGGGTGGTCCCAGTCGACCAGCCCGGCGTTGGCGCCCTCGGTGATCCGGGGGAGGGCGGGATCGGACCCGTTGCGATAGAAGTCGTCGAGTCGGAGCACCGGCAGCCCCAGGCGATGCGCGAGCCGTGACTTGCCGGCACCGGAGGGGCCGGCCAGGACGATCAGCCGCGCGATCACCGGATCATTGTGCCCGATGGGCGCCGGGTCAGATCCCGAGCGGGTGCCAGACGGTCTTGATCTCCAGGAACGTGGTCATCCGCTCGATGCCGGGGTCGCGGGTCCAGTCGGGCTCGGCGTCGGGAGCGCGCAGCACCCGCTTGAGGTTCTCGGCAGCGGCCTCCTCGAGCGCGGTGGCGGTCTCGGCGTCACCCGCGGCGCCGGTGAGGTCGAGGGCGTTGACGTCCATGTGGGACGCCAGCCAGGGACCCGGACCGGCATAGGAGCCGGTGAGGATGTTGACCACCCCGCCCGGGACGTCGGAGGTGGCGAGCACCTCGGCGAAGGTCACGGCCGGCAGCGGCCGTTCCTCGGAGGAGACGACCACGCAGGTGTTGCCGGTGACGATCACCGGCGCGATCACCGACACCAGCCCGAGGAGCGATGACGCCTGCGGGGCGAGCACCGCCACGACCCCGGTCGGCTCGGGCGTGGAGAGGTTGAAGTAGGGCCCGGCGACGGGGTTGGCGCCGCCGACGACCTGGGTCACCTTGTCGGCCCAGCCGGCGTACCACACCATCCGGTCGATGCTCTCGTCGACGAGCCGCTCGGCCCTGGCCGCGCTCGCGCCCTCGGCCTTGCGGAGGGCGTCAACGAACTGGGGCCGGCGATCCTCCATGATCTCGCCGACGCGATAGAGGATCTGGGCCCGGTTGTAGGCCGTCCGCCCCGACCAGCCGGCGAAGGCCTTGCGGGCGGCGGCGACGGCGTCGCGGGCGTCCTTGCGAGAGGCGAGGGCCGCGTTGGCGAGGAACCGCCCGCGCCGGTCGGTCACCTCATAGGAGTAGCCCGACTCCGACCGGGGGAAGGCGCCGCCGATGTAGAGCTTGTAGGTCTTGCGTACGTCGATGCGCTCGCTGCTCACGTGAGGTATCCCTCCAGGCCGTGGCGACCGCCCTCGCGGCCATACCCCGACTCCTTGTAGCCACCGAACGGGCTGGTGGCGTCGAACTTGTTGAACGTGTTGGCCCAGATGACTCCGGCCCTGAGCTGGTTGGCCATCCAGAGGATCCGCGACCCCTTCTCGGTCCAGATACCGGCGGAGAGCCCGAACGGCGTGTTGTTGGCCTTCTCGACCGCCTCGGCGGGGGTGCGGAAGGTCAGCACCGACAG
>JAGQUE010000050.1 GCA_020438665.1 Nocardioidaceae bacterium
GCACGTCCTCGATGGTGACCAGGCCCGCGGTGGCGCCGTACTCGTCGACCAGCAGGGCCATGTGGTTGCGGTCGCGCTGCATCTCCTTGAGCAGGTCGTCCAGCGGCTTGGAGTCCGGGATGAACACCGCCGGCCGCATCACCTCGGCGACGAGGATGTCACGGGCGGCACTGGCGGAGTAATAAGTTCTGCGGACAAGGTCCTTGAGGTAGACGACGCCGAGGACGTCGTCGACGTTCTCGCCGATCACCGGGATGCGGGAGTGACCGCTGCGCACCGCCAGCGAGGTGGCCTGTGCCGCGCTCTTGTCGCTCTCGATCCACACCATCTCGGTGCGCGGGACCATGACCTCACGCGCCGGGGTGTCGCCGAGTTCGAACACCGACTGGATCATCTTGCGTTCCTCGTCGGCGACGACGCCGCGCTGTTGGGCCAGGTCGACCACTTCGCGCAGTTCGATCTCCGAGGCGAACGGACCGTTGCGGAATCCGCGGCCCGGGGTCAGCGCGTTGCCCAGCAGGATCAGCAGGCGGCTGATCGGGGCCAGCAGGACCGAGATGGCCCGCAGCCCGAAGGCCGACATCAGGGCGATCGAATAGGCGTTCTGCCGGCCGACCGTGCGCGGACCGACGCCGACAGCGACGAAGCTGACGACGGTCATGATCGCCGCGGCGCTGAACAGCGCCCACTTCAAGCTGTAGCGGTCGTGCAGGTAAGCGACCACCAGGACGGTGGCGGCAGCCTCGCACGCGATGCGCAGCAGCACAACGAGGTTGATATAGCGCGGCCGCTCGGCAACCACCCGGGCCAGCTGAACCGCGCCGGGCCGCTCCTCGCGCACCAGTTCCTCGACGCGCGCCAGCGAGACCGTGCTGATGGCGGCGTCGATGGCGGAGAACAGACCACCGAGAACGATAAGGGCGATCGCGCCGGCCAGCGGCGCCAGTCCGCTCAACTGTCGAAGTTCCGCGACTTGTCGAGCAGTCGCCGGTCCTTCTCGGCCTGCCGCTCGGAGTGGTAGGCGTCGACCTGTGCGGCCACCCACTCCTCGAGCAGCCGACGCTGCAGCGCGAACATCTCTTTCTCCTCGTCCGGCTCGGCGTGGTCGTAACCCAGCAGATGCAGCACCCCGTGCACCGTCAGCAGCGCGAGTTCCTGGCCGAGGCTGTGCCCGGCGGCGGTCGCCTGCTCGGCGGCGAACTGCGGACACAGGACGATGTCACCGAGCATCGACGGCCCCGGCTCGGGGGCGTCGGGCCGGCCGCCGGGCTCGAGCTCGTCCATCGGGAAGCTCATCACGTCGGTGGGGCCGGGCAGATCCATCCACCGCATATGCAGGTCGGCCATAGCGGCAAGGTCCAGCAGCACCATGGAAAGTTCGGCCGCCGGGTTGACGTTCATCTTCCGCAGGACGAAGCGCGCGACGCTGATCAGTTCCTCTTCGGAAACGTCCACGCCGGACTCGTTGGACACCTCAATACTCATGATCCGTCTGCCCTACCGCCGCGGCGACCGGCGCGCGGCGCGATTGAGGCCGGACCGTTCGCCGCCCCTTGTACTGGCCTTTGCGTGGGCCTCTGCGTGGGCCTGGTAGGCGTCGACGATCTCCGAGACCAGCCGGTGGCGCACGACGTCGGCGCTGGTGAGCTCGGCGAAGTGGATATCGTCGATCCCGTCGAGGATGTCCATCACCGCTCGCAGGCCCGACTGGGCTCCGCCGGGCAGGTCAACCTGCGTGATATCTCCGGTGACAACGATTTTCGAGCCGAAACCCAGCCGGGTGAGGAACATCTTCATCTGCTCGGCGGTAGTGTTCTGCGCCTCGTCGAGAATGATGAAGGAATCGTTGAGGCTTCGCCCCCGCATGTAGGCCAGCGGTGCCACCTCGATCACGCCCGCGCTCAACAACTTCGGGATGGCCTCGGCGTCCATCATGTCGTGCAGGGCGTCATAGAGCGGGCGCAGATACGGGTCGATCTTCTCGCTGAGTGTGCCGGGCAGGAAGCCCAGGCGCTCACCGG
>JAGQUE010000592.1 GCA_020438665.1 Nocardioidaceae bacterium
ACCGGTACGCCGACATCCCCAACCCGGGCCGCCACGTCGGGGTCCTGCTCGACGCCTCGGCCCAGCACGCGGGTCGCACGGGCCGGGAGGTGCTCGCGCTGAGTGCGGCGACGATGGGGCTGCCCACGTCGCGGGTCGACGAGATGCTCGACACCGTCGGGCTCGCGCGGTCCGAGGCCAAGCGGCGCGTCAAGAACTACTCCCTCGGGATGCGCCAGCGGCTCGGCATCGCCAGCGCGCTGCTGGGCGACCCGTCGGTGCTGATCCTCGACGAGCCGGCCAACGGGCTCGACCCCGCCGGTATCCGGTGGATGCGCGACCTGCTGCGGTCCTATGCAGCGCGCGGCGGCACGGTGCTGCTCTCCAGCCATCTGCTCAACGAGGTGGAGCAGATCGCCGACGACATGTTCCTGATCGACCGCGGTGTCATCGTGGCGGGCGGCGAGAAGCAGTCGCTGCTCAAGAGCACCCACTCCGGCACGCTGGTGACCGCCACCGACAACGCCGCGCTCGCCCAGGCGCTGCGCGATGCCGGGGTGTCGGTCGCTGAACGCGGCGACGGCCTCAGCGTCGACGCGGAGCCTCTCCACGTGGGCACCGTGGCCGCCCAGTCGCGCATCGTGCTGACCGACCTGCGCCCCGACGGCGGCGGCCTCGAGCACCTGTTCCTCTCCCTCACCTCCGAGGGGCAGCGCGACGCACTGCCCCCGGAGCCCACGACCGTCCCCTCCGAAGGAGCGCACGCATGACCGCCGTACCGACCGACGTGATGGTGCTCGACACCGCGGGCACGCGTCCCATCTCGTTCTCCCGGCTGATCCGGGTGGAGCTCCGCAAGATGGCCGACACCCGTGCGGGTCTGTGGCTGCTGGTCTCGATCGGCCTCGTCACTGCGCTCGTCATGCTCATCCAGATCTGGGTGAGTGCCGCCAACGACCTGCCGACGGACTTCCACGACTTCATGGTCGGCACGAACACGCCGATGGGGGTCCTGCTGCCCGTCCTCGGGATCCTCGGGGTGACCCAGGAGTGGTCGCAGCGCACCGCGCTGGTGAGCTTCACGCTGGTGCCGTCGCGGACGAGGCTGTTCGCCGCCAAGTTCGTGGGCCTCATGATCTGGGCCGGCGGCGCCGCCATCGTCGGCTTGGTCCTCGCCGCGATCGCGAACCTCGTCTTCGCGGGCGTCTCGGGCGAGTCGATCGAGTGGGGGGTCGGTGCCACGGACATCGGACTCTTCTTCGTGCTGCAGGCCCTCGGCCTGGCCACCGGGTTCGCGTTCGGCACGCTCTTCCTCAGCTCGCCCGTCGCGATCGTGCTCTACTTCGTCTACTCGTTCGTGCTGCCGCCGCTGTTCGGCCTGGGTGCCGCGCTGATGGACTGGTTCGCCAAGATCCAGCCGTGGGTCGACTTCAGCTATGCGCAGTCGCCACTGCTCAGCGGCTCGGTCTCGGGCAAGGAGTGGGCCCACCTGGCCGTGTCGAGCCTCATCTGGTTGGTCCTACCCCTGGTCGTCGGCATGTGGCGGGTGCTTCGCGCCGAGGTGAAGTAGCCCCGACCGTGCTCGCCGTCAGCCGGCCATCACGGCCCGGCCGGTCCTCACGGGGGTGGGACCGGCCGGGCTGCCGCGGTTGGTGCGGTTTGGTCCCGATCGGGCAGGAGATCCGGTCGCCGGCATGCAGTTCGGGTCCCATCGGCGTACGTCGAGGGCCGGCGACGATGAGGGATCGCGCCCCCGGGTCACCCTAGGATCGTCGCCATGACGACGAGCGAGGGAACGACGACCACCCGGGCCGATGGACGACGGGACGACGAGCTGCGGCCGATCACCATCACGCGCAACTGGCTGGACCACGCGGCCGGCTCGGTGCTCGTCGAGTTCGGCAAGACCCGGGTGCTGTGCGCCGCGACCGCCAGCGAGGGCGTGCCGCGGTGGCGCAAGGGCTCAGGGCTCGGCTGGGTCACCGCCGAGTACGCCATGCTCCCCGCCTCGACGAACACCCGCTCGGACCGGGAGTCCGTGCGGGGGCGCATCGGCGGACGGACCCACGAGATCTCCCGGCTGATCGGCCGGTCGCTCCGCGCAGTCATCGACTACCAGGCCCTCGGCGAGAACACCATCGTGCTCGACTGCGACGTCCTCCAGGCCGACGGCGGCACACGCACCGC
>JAGQUE010000593.1 GCA_020438665.1 Nocardioidaceae bacterium
TGCTCGACAACCAGCGGCCCGTGGAACTGTGGATCACCTGCCGGATGACCCACGTCGCCTGTCTGGGCGTGCTGGCCGGCGAGCCCGCCGCCCCCGGTGGTCCCGGGCCTGACGCGTTGCGTGCCCTCGCCGAGCACGGCATAGCGTCGCTCACCGGGCCGCTGGCGGACGACGAGCACGGCGGGTGGTTCTCGGCCGCCGGCGCCCAGGGTGCGGTGGACGACACCAAGGCCGCCTATGCCCACGCCTTCGTCGTGCTCGCCACCTCGTCGGCCACGGTCGCCGGCATCGAGGGAGCCGCCGCGCTGCTCGACGAGGCTCTCCATGTCCACGACGAGCGCTTCTGGGACGAGGCCGAGGGCCTGGTCGTCGAGACGTGGGACCGATCCTGGTCCGCCGCGGAGCCCTATCGCGGCGTCAACGCGGTCATGCACACCGTGGAGGCCTACCTCGCGGCCGGCGACGCCACCGGCGACCCGGTCTGGCACGAGCGAGCCGGGCGGATGGCGCGCCGGGTGAGGGACTGGGCCGCCGCCAACGAGTGGCGGATCCCCGAGCACTTCGACCCGTCGTGGTCCCCGGTGCCCGACTTCAACAAGGACCGTCCGGCCGACCCGTTCCGCCCCTATGGCGCCACGATCGGCCACGGCCTGGAGTGGGCGCGGCTGCTGATCCAGGTCGACGCCGGCCTTGCCGACGCGGCCGCAGCGCTCTATGACCGAGCGGTCGTCGACGGGTGGGCCGTCGACGGGGCAGACGGCTTCGTCTACACCACCGACTGGCAGGGCACGCCCGTCGTACGCGAACGCATGCACTGGGTGGTGGCCGAGGCGGTGAACGCGGCCTCGGCCCTCGAGCGCGTCACCGGCGAGCAGCGCTACCTCGCCGACGCGGCCCGGTGGTGGGCCTATGCCGACCGGCACCTCGTCGACCACGAGCGCGGCTCGTGGCACCACGAGCTGGACGCCGACAACCGCCCCTCGGCCACCGTCTGGCCGGGCAAGCCGGATGTCTACCACGCCTATCAGGCGGCGCTGCTGCCCGACCTGCCGCTGGTGCCATCGTTCGCCGCTGCGCTGAGGGCACGCCGCTAGCCGGACCACCCGAGCCCGGCAGTAGGTTGAGCGGGTGACCGTGACCCTGCCCAGCCGTGCCCGCGTCGTCATCATCGGAGGAGGGGTGATCGGTGCCTCGGTCGCCTATCACCTCGCTCATGCCGGGTGGACCGACGTGCTCCTGCTGGAGCGCGACCGGCTGACCTCGGGGACCACCTGGCACGCGGCCGGGCTGATGACCTGCTTCGGCTCGACGTCGGAGACCAACACCGGCATCCGGCTCTATTCGCGCGACCTCTATGCCCGCCTCGAGGAGGAGACCGGCCAGTCCACCGGGTTCCGCCCCGTCGGCCTGATCGAGGCCGCCGCCGACACCGACCGGCTCGAGGAATATCGCCGCGTCGCCGCCTTCCAGCGCCACCTCGGCCTGGAGGTCGAGGAGATCTCCCCGCGTGAGATGGCCGAGCTGTTCCCGCTCGCCAAGACCGACGATCTCGTCGCCGGCTTCCACGTCCCCGGCGACGGTCGGGTCAACCCGGTGGACCTCACCTTGGCGCTGGCCAAGGGCGCGCGCCAGCTCGGCGTCCGTGTCGTCGAGGGTGTGGCCGTCGAGGACGTGCTGACCCGGCAGCGGGGCGCCGTCTCCGAGGTGGTCGGCGTCCGCACATCGGCCGGCGACGTCGAGTGCGACGTCGTGCTCAACAGCACCGGCATGTGGGCCCGTGAGCTGGCCGCCCGCAGTGGGCTCGTGGTTCCCAACCAGGCCGCCGAGCACTACTACCTCATCACCGACACCATCGAGGGGATCGACCCCAACGGGCCGATCTTCGAGGACCCCGCCTCCTATGGCTACTACCGCGAGGAGGG
>JAGQUE010000594.1 GCA_020438665.1 Nocardioidaceae bacterium
CGCTGTAGCCCTGGTGATCTACGGAATCGTCTCGCTGGTCCGCGGCCAGATCCTCATGGGCATCGTGCTCATCATCGTGGGCCTGTTGGTCGGTCCCGGCGGCGTCAGCATCTTCACCTGACCTGACGAGGCCGGCGGCGAGGTTTTTCCCGCTGCTAAGGTGGGAAGTCCGAGTCGCAGGTCACACAGCCGGCCATGCCCTGACTCCCTGCCAGGAACGGGTCTCGATCATGTCGACGATCTCCCGGCAGCAGCCCGCCTCCGTCTCCACTGCGGCGGCTGCTCGTTCCCATCGCACGGCGGAGCTGTTCGACAGCACCGCCCATGTCACCCCTCGGTCCCGGAAGCAGATCCTCGACGAGCTCGTCGTGATCAACATCCCGGTGGCCGACAGCCTGGCCTCCCGATACGCCGCCCGGGGCATCCCGGTCGATGATCTGGTCCAGGTGGCCCGGCTCGCCCTCATCAAGGCGGTGCGCAACTTCCGCACCGAGATGGGAGGCGACTTCCTCTCCTATGCCGTCCCCTGCATCCGCGGGGAGCTGCGCCGTCACTTCCGGGATGCCGGGTGGATGGTGCGGCCTCCGCGGCGGGTGCAGGAGGCGGAGTACCGCGTGAACGACGGCAAGGCGACCCTCGCCCAGGCCCTCGGTCGCGACCCGTCCCCGGCGGAGATCGCCGCGGAGGTCGGTCTCGACGAGGCCACCGTCCTCGAGGTGCTCAGCCTGGACGGCTGTTTCACGCCCGACTCGCTGGACAAGACCCTGCCCTCCGGGGACACGGGGACCTCCAGCCTGGCCGATCGGCTGGGCACCGTCGAGGACGGCTATGACCACTCCGAGACGCGCGCCGTGCTGGCGCCGCTGCTGGCACGACTGGGCGACCGGGACCGCCTCGTCGTCAAGCTGCGGTTCGTCGACGGCCTCACCCAGCGTGAGGTGGGCGAGCGGATCGGGGTGACCCAGATGCAGGTGTCGCGGATCCTGTCCCGGATCCTCGACCAGCTGCGTGACGGGCTGGGCGACGCGGAGGAGCTCCGCGCCGCCTGAGCCCCGTGGGGGCCGGAGCCCCGTGGGGGCCGGCGCGGCAGGGCCGCGCCGGCCTTCACATCTCTTCGTGCACGTCCGGGTCGCCGCCGAACAGCCGACCGTCGGGACGTCCGAGGGCCGTGATCGCCGCTATCTCATCCCGGGTCAGCTCGAAGCCGAACACGTCGAGGTTCTCCGCCTGGCGCGTCGGCGTCTTGGACTTCGGGATCGGCAACAGACCACGCTGCACCTGCCAGCGCAGGATCACTTGGCCCGGCGTCACGTCATGGCGCCGCGCGGCGTCAGCAACGGCGGGCTCCTCGAACGGGGCGGACCGCTTGCCCAACGGGCTCCACGACTCGGTCACGATGTCGAGGTCGGCGTGGATGTCGACCTGGTGTTCCTGCGGGAAGTAGGGGTGCAGCTCGACCTGGTTGACCGCCGGGGTGACGCCGGTCTCGGTGATGATCCGGCCGAGGTGCTCGGGGGTGAAGTTGGAGACGCCGATCGAGCGGACCAGCCCCTGCTCCCTCAGATCGACCAGAGCCCGCCATGCATCGACATAGAGTCCTCGGTCCGGGTTGGGCCAGTGGATCAGGTGCAGGTCGAGGTAGTCCACGCCCAACCGCTCGAGGGACTCCCGCGTGGAGGCGACCGCCTCGTCATAGGCGTGGTGGCGACCGGGGATCTTGCTGGTGATCATGACCTCGTCTCGAGGCAGGCCCGAGCGGCGCAGGGCCTCGCCCACCTCGCGCTCGTTGCCGTAGTTGACCGCGGTGTCGATGAGCCGGTAGCCCTGCTCCAAGGCGCTGACCATGGCGGTGATGCCGTCGTCCCCCCGCAGGGGATAGGTGCCGAAGCCGATGGCAGGGAGGGTTCGTCCGTCGTTGAGGGTGTACGTCGGGATGGCCATGTCACCCACGCTAGCCACCCGACGAAGCCGGGCTGCTAGCGTCCCGTTGTGTTCTTCACCGCCGACTCCATCACCGTGCAGCGACTGATCCCAGCGGCGCCCGACCGGATCTTCGACCTGCTCGCCGACCCTGCCCGTCATGTCGAGATCGACGGGTCGGGCACCGTGCGCACGTCGCGCGGCGGCAGCCGACGACTCGGCCTCGGCGACACCTTCGGGATGACCATGCACCTGGGCATCGGCTATGCCACGCTCAACAAGGTCGTGGAGCTGGAGGAGGACCGGCTGATCGCGTGGCAGACGCTGGCGGGAGGTCCGCTGGCCACCGTGGTCACCGGCCGGACCTGGCGCTATGAGCTGGAGCCGCGTGACGGTGGGACCCTGGTCAAGGAGACCTGGGACATCAGCACCGAGCGATTCACGTCGCGGCCCTTCGTGCGACTGATGGCGACGTCGACCCGGCGGAACATGGAGAAGACACTCGAACGGATCGAGCAGGCGCTCGCGGCTCAGGCCTGAGTGGCTGTGACCACGGCGTCGCGGGCGTTGCCCTCGGCGCCGGTGTGGACGGCGAGCCCCATCTTCTGGATCGTGTGGTGCATGCCGGCGCCCATGTGGCCGACGACGACGGCGCCGACCTCGTGGTCCTTGAGGAAGCGCACGATGCGAGCGTGGTGGGCCCCCTCGGTGCCGGTGTCGTGGGCCTCGTCCCACGCGACGTCGTGTTCCTCCCAGCGGGTCACCTGAGCGCCGATGACCTCGGCCACGGCCACCCGGTGGGCGCGACCCCAGCCACCTCCGACCTGGCCACCCTCGCCGACGGGGATGCAGACGATCACGACGTACCTCTTCTCAGAACGCGGCTGGAACGCTTCCATTGTGCTGCCGTCCCCCGGGCGCAGGTCGGCCGGGGGTCCGTTCCGCGCTGCGGATCAAGCATCCCGCTGCAGCCGCCGAAAACTAAGGTGTACCTTAGTTTCGGAGCTCCTCCGGGGGGCGCTCAACGAGGGAAAGACCGCGTGTCCGAGATCAGCACCATCCTGCGCGCACGGACGGTACGGCCACTGGCCGACCGCTCGTCGGACCGGGTTGCGCTCTCGACGCTCGCGCCAGGGTCGCGCGGCGTGATCGTCGCCCTCGATCACGGCGACGACGCCCCATCGCAGGCGCTCAGCCGGCGCCTCGTCGACCTCGGCTTCGCGCCCGGCACCGACATCGAGGTGGTCCGCAAGGCTCCGGCCGGTGACCCGTTCGTCTATCGCGTTCGCGGCTATGAGATCTGCCTGCGGTCGCGACAGGCCGGCGCGATCCTGGTCGAAGTGGCCGGGTGATGGCTCACCATCACCACGGAGACGGTTCCGGGGGCGTCGGGGTGGTCGGCGCGCCCCAGGTCGCGCTGGTCGGCAACCCCAACTCCGGCAAGAGCTCGCTGTTCAACCGGCTCACGGGGCTGCGGTCCAAGACCGGCAACTACCCCGGGGTGACCGTGTCCCGGTTCGTCGGGGGCTGCGCAATCGACGGCTGTGACTTCACCGTCGAGGACCTGCCCGGCTCCTACAGTCTCGAGCCCATCAGCCCCGACGAGGAGATCGTCGCCGACATCCTCGAGGGTCGGGTTGAGGGCGTCGGCCAGCCCGACGTCGTCCTCGCCGTCGTCGACGCGACCACGCTCCAGCGCGGGCTCGTCCTCGTCAGCCAGCTGCTCCAGCTCGACCGTCCCGTGTGTCTGGTCATCACCTTCACCGACGAGCTCGTCACGAGGCAGGGGGCGCTCGACGTCGCAGCGCTCGGGCGGGCGGTCGGCGTTCCGGCGATCGCCGTGGTCGCCAACCGCACGGGCAGGCTGACCGAGCTGCGTGAGCTGCTCAAGGACCACACCAGCTGGCCCTCACCCCCGGTGCCGCCGCCCTCGGAGCACGGCGAGCTGGATGCCTGGATCGTCTCGGTCCTCCACGCCGCCGGCTATCGGGCTCCCCAGCCGCACCAGGCGACCCGCTCGGTCGACCGGGTGCTGCTCCACCCGCTGTGGGGCGCCGTCGTCTTCCTCGGGGTGATGTTCGCCTTCTTCCAGGTCATCTTCGGGGTCGCGGCCCCGTTGCAGGGTCTGGTCGAGTCACTGTTCGGCTGGCTGGGAAGCCTCGTCGAGGACCATGTCGGCAACCCGGTGCTCTCCGGGCTGCTGGGCCACGCGATCATCGGTGGCGTTGGTGGTGTGGTGGTGTTCGTGCCCCAGATCATGCTGCTGTTCCTGCTGATCTCGATCCTGGAGGGGGTTGGCTACCTCTCCCGCGCGGCGTTCCTGATGGACCGGCTGCTGTCCCGGTTCGGCCTCGAGGGCCGGGCGTTCGTCGCGCTGTTGTCGTCGTTCGCCTGCGCGGTCCCCGGCATCATGGCGACCCGGACCATGCCGTCGGCCAAGGAGCGGATCGCCACGATGATGGCCGCGCCGCTGATGACCTGCTCGGCCCGGCTGCCGGTCTATGTGCTGCTGATCGGGCTGCTCGTGCCGACATCGGCCCGGGTCGGGCCCGTCGGCGCCCAGGGGCTCGTCATGTTCGGCCTCTATCTCCTCGGGGCGGTGTCCGCGATGCTCGCGGCGTGGGTCTTCCGGCGGCTCAGCGACCGGGGCGACCAGCCTGCGCTGCCGTTCTATCTGGAGATGCCGCCCTATCGCATCCCGTCGCTGCGCTCGGTGCTGCTGTCGATGTGGGAGTCCGCGGTGACCTTCCTGCGCAAGGTCGGCAGCATCATCCTGCTCACCACGGTCGCGCTCTGGGTGCTGCTCAACCTGCCCGCCCACTCGGCCGCCGACCTGTCCCGGGCCGGCATCGACCCCGACGATCGGTCGGCCGCAGCCGCCTTCACGGTCGAGCACAGCTATGCCGCCTCCGTCGGGCGGGCCCTGGAGCCGGTGTTCGAGCCGCTGGGCTTCGACTGGCGGGTCAACGTGGGCGTGCTCGCCTCGATCTCGGCGCGTGAGACCTTCGTGGCGACGATGGGACAGATCTCCTCAGCAGACAACCCCGAGGACCCGGCCCAGGCGCTCAAGGACTGGACCTATACCGACGG
>JAGQUE010000595.1 GCA_020438665.1 Nocardioidaceae bacterium
CAGCTGGCGCTCACCGACACCCGCTGGGCGCTGATCATCCCCTACACCGCGATGGGGCTGCCGCTGGCGACCTATCTGCTCACGGCGTTCCTGTCCGAGATCCCTGACGAGATGTTCGAGGCGGCGATGCTCGACGGCGCTGGTGACGTGCGGATGCTCGTCTCGATCACCGTGCCGCTGCTCAAGCCCGGCCTGGCGGCCGTGGGCGTCTTCACGCTGCTCTCGACCTGGAACGAGTTCCTGCTGGCGCTGCTCTACATCTCCGACGACCGCCTCAAGACCATCCCGACGGGTCTGCTGGCCTTCTCGAGCCGCTATGTCACCGACTACTCGATGCTCTTTGCTGCGCTGTCGATCATCACGCTGCCGCTGGTCGTCATCTATGTCGTGTTCAACCGCCAGATCAACGACTCGGTCGCCGCGGGCAGCCTCAAGTGAGGTCCTGCGGCTCGGTCACCTCCGTCGGGACCACAGCTGGCCCCTGAGCGCGCTCCGCCCAGAGATGGAGCATCAGCACGGCCGCGAGGATCCACACCAGCAACGTCCCCGACAGGTCCGCGCCCCAGGCCCCGAGGGCGATCGGCACCGCGACGCCGGTGACCAGCCACCAGACGGTGGCGAGCGGCCGGAGGCCCCGGGTGACCACTGACGCGACCAGTCCCAGCAGGAAGTAGGCCGTGACAGCGGCACAGAGCAGCCAGCGCCGAGGATCGTCGAGGGCCTCCTGCGACCGTTCGACCACGACGGCGAGCACGACCGCGATCGTGGCGATGTCCCCGGTGACGAGGCAGTGCAGCGCCATCTGTGCCCGGGTGGTCAGTCGACCGGGCGCGAGATGAGGGAGCCCGGCATGGCCGTGCAGGACCGACAGCCCGAACATGCCGGCCAGCAGGGCGAACGACGCGACGCCGGCACCGAAGAGCGCTCGGTCGGGCTCGGGGTCGGCCGCGGCATCGACGACCTGGACCACGCTCTCGCCGAGCACGATGATCACGAAGAGCCCGAGCCGCTCAGCCAGGTGGGCGGCATCGACACTGACCCCGTGGAAGACCGGGCCATCACCCTGGGTCGGCCGACCTCGCCGTCGGTCGCGGCCATGGCGGCGGTTCTCGTCGATCCGGGCCTGGTAGCGCTCGACCATGTCGTCCCCGGACACCACGAACATCACGAAGAGGTCCAGCAGGATGCCGCCGCCCCAGAGCCAGGGGAGCGCTTGCCCGTCGGCCCAGAACGACACCACCCAGGGCACCGTCCCGGCAAGGTGCTGCGCGACCGGGAAGTCGACCAGGACCTCGCCACGCTGCCAGGACTGCGAGCCGACCCACCGGGTGGCGACATAGGCGATCGCATAGACCTGCAGGTCGTGGGAGTCGCCGCCCTCGAGCACCGCGTGGGCCACGCCGGGGATGGCCGAGGCCATCACGCCCAGCCCGAACATGCCGGCGAGGAGGCGCACCAGGTGGGTGCGACCGGCGGCGACGTTGCCATAGAGCATGAACGTCGCCCAGGTGAGCCAGAACGACAAGAACAGCACGGCATAGAGGCCGACGGTCGCCAGGTCCAGGTGTGAGCTCAGGACGTGCGAGAGCATGCCGACGCCGGCGACCGCCACCAGGTCGAAGAAGAGCTCCGCCCAGCTGGCGTGCCGCTCCTCCTCGAGGGCAGGAGCGCCGGGGGCGATGTCGGTCATGGGCCCATCATCCCGGGTGGCGCCTTCGGTCCCGCCCACCCGCACCCGCCCGGGGCATCCGCTACGGTCGGGCCCATGGCGCTGATCCACGACGCGACCCTGAGTCCCTCCAAGGCGGAGCTGCTGGCCACGTGGGTGCCTCGGCAGCGCTGGGCGTCCGGGCTGACGGGCGACGTCGCCTTGCTCGGCGCCTACCGGTTCGACGACCCGGAGGGTGAGGTCGGCATCGAGGGCCACCTGGTGCGGCTCGGTGGCGTGGTGCTGCACGCGCCGCTGACCTATCGGGGCGCCCCGCTGGCGGGAGCCGAGGCGAGTCTCGTCACCGAGATGCACCACTCCGTCCTCGGGACGCGCTATGTCTACGACGGGTGCGCCGACGTCGCGTTCCTGCGGATGCTCGCGGTCATGGCGCTCACCGGGGTGGGCCAGGCCGCCCAGGTCGTGCTGGCCGGGTCGGTGGTGGAGACGGCCGCACCCTCGGTCCGTCTCGACGGCAGCGGCCGCGCCGATGACTGGATCCAGATCGCGCCGTTCGGGACGCCGGCCGACACTGAGGACGGCGCCGCGACGTCGGTCACCACCGGTGACAGCACCCTGCGCGTCGTACGCCGTCCGGCCGTGTCGCTCGATGCCGTCGTACGGACCGGCGGGATGTTCGTGGCCGCCGCCTGGGCAGGGCAAGCCGAGCATCTGGTGCTGGCCGAGCTCCGCTAGGGACTGGGAGCGGGGAGGGGGCGGACGGGCGCCACGTCCGGGGCTCGCACGCCGAGATTGACATAATGTCGGTTATCGGCGATATGGCCAGGCGAGCCGAGAGGGGTTCTCGCCGCTAGCCCTGTGTGCGGACGTAGTGCTCGGCGATCTCCCGCATCCGGTCCCCGGTGAGGTCGTCGTCGTGGCCGGCGTGGACGACGCGCACGTCCAGGTCGAGCAGCCGGCGCATGCTGGCGACATACGACGGCCGGTCGCTGCGGACGAGGTCGTCGAGCGGCTCGTCGTCATAGACGACGTCGCCGGAGAACAGCGTGCCGGTGTCGGGTTCCAGGAGCGCGATGCTCCCGGGACTGTGACCGGGCAGGTGGAGCACCTGGAGGACGCGGTCGCCCAGATCGATGCTGTCGCCGTCCTCGAGGGCCGTCGACGGTCTGACGGGCAGCAGTCGGTAGCCGTCAGAGTCGACCCAACGCTCAGCGTCGCTGCCCAGCAACGACTCCGGCAGCTCGTCGCGAACTCCCAGCATCGACGCCAGTGTCGGGCCGTGCAGGCTCCCACGCGGACGTTCCGGCGACTCCGCAGGGTGCGCCCCCACGTCGGTGAACTCGTGGGCCCCGCCCATGTGGTCGAGATGGTCGTGGGTGAGCACGACGGTCGGCTCGCGGCCCGCGGTGAGCGCCAGCACGACGGGCCGGATCGGCAGGATGCCAAGTCCGCTGTCGACGAGCAGGTCCCGGTCCCTTCCCCGCACCAGCCACGTGTTGGCCCGCAGGAGCGGGTGCACGTGGGGCTCCCGGATCAGCACGAGCCCCTCGGCGACGACGCTCGCCTCGAACCAGCCTGCCGTGGTTGACATAACGTCGCCTCTCCTTCCCGCGGTGTCACCGTAGCCAACGCCGTCCTCCCACGCCTACGGCGCTAGCGTGCCCCCATGACCTCACCGCGTGCGTGCCGGCTCGGCGTCCAGCTTCCCGAGGTCGAGCGCCGGGTCGGCTGGCCCGAGCTGCTCGCCATGGCGACCCGGGCCGAGGACATCGGCCTCGACTCGATCTGGCTCGGCGACCACCTGCTCTATGACCTGCCCGACGGTTCCGTGCGCGGTCCGTGGGAGGCCTGGACCTCGTTGGCCGCGCTGGCCGCTCACACGCGGCGCGTGCAACTGGGCACGCTGGTCGCGTCGTTGGGGTTCCATGCGCCCGCGATGCTGGCCAAGCAGGCTGCCACGGTCGACGCCATCTCGGGCGGGCGGCTGGTGATCGGCGTCGGCGCAGGCTGGAACCAGCGCGAGTACGACGCGTTCGGTTTCGCGTTCGACCGCCGTGTCGACCGGTTCGAGGAGGCCTTCCACATCGTGCGCCGGCTGCTGGCCGGCGAGACGGTCACCGCTGAGGGGCGCTACTACTCCGTGGACCGCTGTGTGATCGACCCTCCGCCGCGAGCCGGGGGGATCCCGCTCATGGTGGGGTCGGTGGCGCCGCGCATGCAGGCGATCACGCTCCCCCATGTGGCCGCCTGGAACATCTGGTTCACGCTGTTCGGCAACACGCCGGAGGGCTTCGCCGCGCACGTCGCCCAGGTGCGCGACGCGTGTGATCGGCTGGGCCGCGATCCCGACGCCGTCGACGCGACCGCGGCGGTGCTGGTCCAGGCTCCCTTCGGGGCGGGGCGGACGCAGGGCGACGACGGGTTCGGCCCGGTGCCGCCGGTGATGGGGACCCCCGACCAGGT
>JAGQUE010000051.1 GCA_020438665.1 Nocardioidaceae bacterium
GGTCGACGATGATCGCCGTCGTCAGGCCGTCGAGGACGTCGACGTCGGGGCGCCCGAGCGTCGGCATGAAGCCCTGGACGAACGCGCTATAGGTCTCGTTGATCAGACGCTGCGACTCGGCAGCGATCGTGTCGAAGACCAGCGAGCTCTTCCCGGACCCCGAGACCCCGGTGAACGCCGTGAGGCGACGCTTGGGGATCTCGAGGCTGATGTCCTTGAGGTTGTTCTCGCGGGCGCCGTGGACGCGGATCAGGTCGTGGCTGTCGGCGGTGTGCATGCTCAGCGGCGCTCCTGGATCCGGATGAGGTTGCCCGCGGGGTCGCGGACGGCGCAGTCGCGTACGCCGTACGGCATGTCCATGGGCTCCTGGACGATCTCCACGTCGTGGGTCTGGATCCGCTCGAATGCGGCGTCCAGGTCGGGGGTGGCCAGCAGCAGCATCGCGAAGGTGCCCTTGGCCATCATCTCGGTGATGACGCCACGCTCCTCGTCGGTCACGCCGGGGTCCACGGCCGGCGGGTCGAGGACGATCGAGGTCTGTGGCTGTCCCGGTGGCCCGACGGTGATCCACCGCATCGGCCCCTGGCCGACATCGAGGCGAACCTCGAAGCCGAGGACGTCGCGATAGAAGGCGAGCGACGCCTCGGGGTCGAGGTGATGGAGGAACGTGGAGTGGATCGTGAGGTCCATGCCCGTCACCCTAGAGGGGCGCGGCGGCCGGGGCTTCTCGATTCCTGACGGGCCGGGTGACGCGCTGGGCCACACAGGGCAGCAGGCCGGCCTCCTCCTCCGCGGCTCGCTTGCGGTAGTCGCTGGGCGACATCCCCACGAGCTCGGAGAAGCGGGTGCTGAACGTGCCGAGCGACGAGCAGCCCACCGCGAAGCACGCCTCGGTCACGCTGAGGTCGCCGCCACGCAGCAACGTCATCGCCCGCTCGATGCGACGCGTCATCAGATAGGAATAGGGCGACTCGCCGTAGGCCGCCTTGAACTGGCGGCTCAGGTGACCCGCGGACAGGTGGACACCGCGCGCGAGCGCCTCGACGTCGAGCGGCTCGGCGAACTCGCGGTCCATCCGGTCGCGGACCCGCCGCAGTCGCGCGAGGTCGGCCAGTCGCCGGGCCTCGACGACCTGCGTGGCGTCAGCGATGCGGGCGGTCATCGGGCGATCGTGCCACGCCGGCCGGGGTGAATCCCAGCAGCCCGTGGCGCCCGGGGTCAGTCCAGGTGCTTGTCGTCGACCCAGGAGCCGTGTCCGCAGTGGTACACGTGCCCACCGGCGTGGCCCTCAGGACGGACGCAGAGCAGCTGCCCACCGGTGACCTGTGACTCACACATGGGGACCACTCCTTCCGTTCGTCGTGGTGCTCGGGTCTTTCAGGGTGAGGACTCTGGACGCCGCCTGGAGATACGACGTCGGGAGCCGTGATCTGGTTGCCTGCTCTGTTGCCTGTGTCTCCTGTATAGACCGGTCGTCGGGACGCTCGTCATCGAACCGCCGAAGACCACCCGTTCGACCTAGCCCCTCTGGCTGGTCGGCTGCGCCCATCGGACGCGTCGTGTCGGGAACCGGCCCACGGTCCCGGCACCCGGTCGCGCAGGAGGGGGCGACGCCCGCGGGACACCGGGTCATCATGGATATCGGGTCATCATGGAGCCATGCAATCCGAGGTGAGCCCCACCGCGCGAGCCCTGATGACGCTCGAGCTCGTGCAGAGCCGTCCCGGCATCACCGCCGACGCGCTGGCTGGCCGGCTCGGTGTCACCGACCGGGCCGCGCGCCGCTATATCGCGATCCTGCGCGAAGCCGGAATCCCGATCATCTCGGTGACCGGCCCCGCCGGCGGCTATCGCCCGGGCCGGGGCCTGCGACTGCCACCGCTGCTGTTCAGCCCTGCGGAGGCGCTCGGCCTGGTGATGGCGGTGCTCGACGGCCACCACGACGCCGCCGACGACACCGGTCCGGTCGGCAGCGCCCTCGGCAAGATCCTGCGCTCGCTCCCCGAGGCCGTGGCCGCACAGGCCCACGCCGTACGAAGGGTGACGGCCCCGGCGCCCAACCGCGGCGCTGCGAGACCGGAGCCCGACACGACCGCGGCGCTGGTGCAGGCCAGCGCCGACCGTCAGCGGGTGCGCCTCGGCTACCGTTCCGAGGCCGGCACCGAGCTCGATGTCGAGGTCGAGCCCTGGGCCGTCGTCGTACGGCACAGCCGCTGGTATCTCCTGTGTCGCGCGCTCCACGCCGATGCCGTCCGGGCCTACCGGATCGACCGGGTCCGGTCGGTGGCCGTGCTGTCGGCGAGGTTCACCCCTCCCCCGGACCTCGACCCGGTGGCCCTCCTCGAGGCCCATCTCGCCATCGGCTGGGAGTTCGAGGTGGAGGTCGTGATCGATGCCCCGATCGCCACCGTGGCCCGTTGCCTCCCCCGCACCCTGGGCCGCCTGGAGGAGATCGACGAGGCGACGACGCGGCTGGTCGGCAGCACCAGCAACCCGGCCATGTACGTCGAACAGCTCGCGGCTTCCCCGGCCGACTTCAGGATCGTGCGTGGTGACGAGGTCAGCGCCGCCGCGAGTCGACTGGGCGCCCGCTTGCTGGCCGCGTCACAGCCGCGCTGATGCGCGCCAGCGACGCCACCGGGAGCAGCAGACAATGTCCTTGGACGCAGCGCGTCTTGGCGTGCTCCACCGGCCCGTCGGTGCTCTCGAGCACGTCTCGCCAGAGCACCTCGGCGACCTCGCCGCACTCCGCGCAGATGGTGGCATCCATGTCACCCAGGTGGGGGGCCTGACGTCACAGATACCGTCCTGCGCTTCGCGACCAGCCGACGCGGGCTCAGGCTCGGCGACCGTACTTCTGGTGCATGGCCTGCTTGGAGACCCCCAGCATCGTCCCGATGACAGCCCAGCTGAGGCCGGCGACGCGGGCGCGACGGACCGCCACGGCCTCCTCACGCGCGAGGGCCTCCTTGGCCGCCGCGATCCGAGCCAGGGTGTCGACCGGGCTCTCCTCGGGCTGGTCGGAGTCCACCATCGTCCGCATGGAAGTCAATCTAGGTTGACGGTGCGGGGTTGTCAACCTTTGTTGACGCCGCCGCGGTCCGGCACCGACACGGCAGCGGCGGAAGCAGAACCGGTCTGACGGTGTTCACCTCCCATGACGACCTGGGGATTCATCGGCAGTGGACACATCGGCAGCACCGTGGCGCGGTTGGCGATCGACGCCGGCCATCACGTCCTGCTGAGCAACAGCAGAGGACCGGAGACCCTGACCGACCTGGTCACCGAGCTAGGTGATCGGGCCGGCGCGGCAACCCCGGAGGAGGTCTCGCGACGGGCCGACGTCGTGGTCGTCACCATCCCACTGAGCGCCTATCGCCAGGTCCCGGCCGAGGCGCTGCACGACACGGTCGTCATCGACACCATGAACTACTACCCCCAACGCGACGGTCTCATCGCCGAGCTGGAGGACGAGTCCACCACGACCTCCGAGCTCCTCCAGGCGCACCTGCCCGGCGCCCACGTGGTCAAGGCCTTCAACAACATCTTCTTCGCCCACCTGGCGAGCCTCGCCCGGCCGAGCGGTAGCGCCGACCGGAGCGCCCTCGCGATCGCAGGGGACGACGCGGACGCCAAAGCGGTCGTCACCCGCCTGCTCGATGACATCGGCTATGACGCGGTCGATCTGGGGCCGCTCGCCGAGGGCTGGCGGACCCAGCGCGACACCGCCGCCTACGGCACCATGTACGCCGCCGACCCCGAGGACTGGGCGACCGGTGGCGCTCGACCCGCCTCGGCGGCCGTGGTCCGTGACCGGGCCGCCCAGGCGCGGCGCTATCGCGACGCCTGACGACGAGGGGTCTGCTCGCCCGACGCCCCACTAGCCTCGGGTGCCATGTCCCCCAGCACGCCCTACCTGTTGGTCGACCGGGCCCGGCTCGACGCCAATATCGCCGCGACCGCCCGACGCGCCGACGTGGCCGGGGTCGGCCTGCGCCCTCACGTCAAGACGCACAAGTCCCCCGAGATCGCTCAGCTCCAGCTCGACGCGGGTGCACGTGGCATCACGGTGGCCACCGTGGGTGAGGCCGAGGTGTTCGTCAGCCACGGCGCCCGCGACGTCTTCATCGCCTATCCGCTGTGGCTCGACGAGGATCGAGGGCGCCGGCTCGCCGCCGTCGCCGAGCGCGCCGCGGTGAGTGTCGGGGTGGACTCCGTGGCGGGCGCTCACCAGCTCGCGCTCCACGTGCACGGCCACGCCCTCGACGTCCTCGTCGAGGTGGACTCGGGTCACCACCGGACCGGCGTCGCCCCCGACGACGCCGGCCGGGTCGCTGATGCCGCGCGTAGCGCAGGCCTGCGCGTCATCGGGGTGTTCACGTTCCCCGGCCACTCCTACCTGCCCGAGGGGCGTCGGGAGGCCGCCGAACAGGAGGCCTCGGCTCTGGCGGTCGCCGCAGCCGCGCTGCGTCGGCGCGGACACGAGGTGCTGGTGGTCAGCGGGGGGTCCACACCGTCCCTCGACGACGCCGACTCGGTGGTGCTGACGGAGTGGCGTCCGGGCGTGTATGTCTTCGGCGACGCCCAACAGTGGGAGCTGGGCAGCACGACACCCGACCGGATCGCGCTGACCTGTCAGGCCACGGTCGTCAGCCACGCCCATGGCAGGGCCGTCGTCGACGCCGGCAGCAAGGCGCTGGGCGCGGACCGCGCTCCTTGGGCGACCGGGTACGGCAGGGTCCTCGACGAGCCTGACGCACGCATCGTGCTGCTGTCGGAGCACCATGCGGCGGTCGAGATGCCGCCCGGACCGCTCCCCCCGCTGGGAAGCACGATGTCCCTCGTCCCCAACCACGTCTGCAACGCCGTCAACCTCGCTGACACGCTCTGGCTGGATGGCGAGACCGGCCGGGTGGCCTGGCCCGTGGCCGCCCGCGGACGCAATGCGTGACG
Source organism: Nocardioidaceae bacterium (assembly GCA_020438665.1). The sequence goes on from JAGQUE010000051.1 coordinate 4,954, forward strand.
CCGGCATGAGGTGCCAGCCGAGTCACCGGCCGACCATGCGCCGGGCGTTGGCCCGAATAGGTGGTCTCAGCGTCCGTCTGCGCCGCTATAGTCCGGACCGGGCCGCCTGACGGCGACGTCATGGCCGCGGTCCGCGACAGCACCCCAGGGGGATTTTCATGGGACGTTCCGTCCGACACTCGTTGCGTCGCGCCGGCGCCGCGGCCGCGGGGCTCGCCCTGCTGGTCATGGGCCAGCCGGCCCCGGCCCAGGCCGAGGACGCCAACCCTCGCACCATCCTGGCCGCCAAGGCCTATCCCGGGATCCAGCTCATTGCCACGACCTACACCGCGACCGTGACCGTCGCGATTCCCACGGTCAACCAGACGGCTCTCAACAGCTTGGTCAATCGGCTGATCCTCCAGGCCGCCACCGGTGTCATCGGCACCAGCGACGCCGAGATCGCCGAGGCGATCGTCGACGCCATCGTCAAGTCCCCCGGTCGCTACTTCGTCGCCACCGCGCAGACCTACTCCGACACCGCCTCGGTCATCGGCGTCGGCACCGGCTGGGTCATCACGCCCGACGGCTACATCGTGACCGCTGCCCACGTCGTCGAGGCCGACCCGGCCGAGCTCGCCCCCGAGTTCGCCGCCAAGACCCTCACCAAGGTGTCCAACGCCTTCGTCAAGGGACTCTCCAGCGGCACGACGTCGTTCAACCGGAGCCAGGTCAACCGCCTCGCACGCGCGGTGACCAAGTGGTTCGCGGGCCATATGAGCGTCTCCGACCTGCGCACCGACGTGGCGGCTCTGGTCGCCCAAGGCAGCGTGTCGCAGGGCAAGAAGCAGGAGGCTGTGAGTGCCCAGGTCGTCGACGCGGGGGTCCCCTACCCCGGCAACGACGTGGCGCTGCTCAAGATCGACGGGGTCGACAACATGCCGACCCTCAGCCTGGGCGAGGATGGCGACGTGGCCGAGGGTTCGACCCTCCACGTGGCCGGCTACCCCGCCGCCTCGACGTTCAGCGGCGGCCTCTCCGCCGCTTCGCGCGTCCAGCCGACGGTGACCGAAGGCCCCATCACGGCCATCAAGTACACCGCCGACGACATGCCGGTCTTCCAGACGCAGGCCCCGGCCAGCCCCGGCAACTCCGGCGGCCCCGTCCTCGACGATGAGGCCAAGGTGGTCGGCGTGCTCGTGGCCTCGGCCGTCGGCTCCGACGGTGTCGCCCTGGAAGGCCAGGAGTTCGTGATCCCGGTCAGCGTGGTCCAGGAGATGCTCGACGCCAATGGCGTGCAGGCGCAGGCCAGCGAGACCAGCACGGCCTATGACGAGGCGGTCGACGACTTCTACCAGGAGCACTTCAAGGATGCGCTGCCGCTGTTCCAGAAGACGCAGGAGCTCTACCCCGACCACCCCTATGTCGACACGTTCATCAACGACACCAACGCCGGCATCGCCAACGGTGATGACAAGTCGCCGGCCGCGGAGTCCGGCTCCGACTCCGGTGGCGGGCTCCCCGGCTGGCTGATCCCGGTCGCCGGTGGTGTCGCGGGTCTGCTGGTCGTGCTGCTGCTCCTGCTGCTCGTCCTGCGCAAGCGCGGCTCGGCCAAGGGGCAGCCCTCGGCCGGCTCGCAGCAGCCGCAGCAGGCCAATCCTGGCTATGCCCAGCAGCAGGGCGGCTACCCGCAGCAGGCGCCCCAGGCGCCGCCGCCCACCACGCCCTACCCGCAGCAGCAGCAGGGCTACCCCCAGCAGCAGCCGGCGGCACCGGCCTACCCCAACCAGCAGCCGCAGCAGGGCTATCCGCAACAGCCGCAGCAGCCACAGCAGCCGGGCTATGCACAGCCAGCCCAGGGCTACCCCCAGCAGCCGCAGCAGCCCTATCCCGACCAGGGCCAGCCCTATGCTCAGCCGCAGCAGGCCTATCCTCAGCAGCCGCTGACGCCGCCGCAGGCTCCCGCTGGCCAGGCTCCTCCCGCCGCTCCGCCACCCGGCTATGCGGCTCCCGAGCCGCCGGCCTACGCCTCGCCGCCGGCTCCCCCAGCGCCGGAGCCGCCCGGTTCTGTGGCCCCGCAGCCGGCGCCCTACGCGGCGCCCGAGCCGACGACACCGCCCGCCGATGAGCAGGCGCCGCCTCCGCCGCCTCCGCCTGCCGCGCCCCCGGCGGGCTGAGCGCGGACGAACCGGCCATGCCCCCAGCCTCGGACACCTAGGCTGGGGGCATGGCCGTCTCTGCCTCCGTGACCCGGGTGCTCCTCGCGGGCGTCGCCGTCGCCGCTCTGACGCTCGCAGGCGCGCCCGTCCACGGCACCCCTTCTGCTGAGGCTCCCTCGGCCGTGACATCGGCTGCCGTCACATCGGCTCGGGAGGCCGACGCCTCGACGGCGGCGAAGGCAGGGTCGGTGTCGTTGCGGCCGCCCCTGGCCAAGGTGCTCGCGCGCGTCAACGCCGTCCGGGCGAGGCACGACGCCAAGCCGTTGCGGATCCACCGGTGCCTGACCGTCACGGTCGCCCAGCCGTGGGCGGTCCACCTGAGCAAGATCCGCAAGCTCGTGCACCGCGACCTGGGCAAGGTGTTCGACATGTGCCCGGGTTTCTCGCGACTCGGCGAGAACATCGCCGCTGGCTACCCGACGGCCGCCTCGGTGATGAAGGGCTGGATGCACTCGGCCGGCCATCGCGAGAACATCCTCAACAAGTCCTACACCCGCATCGGCCTCGGCCTGGCCCGCACCAGCGATGGCACGCGCTACTGGGTGCAGAACTTCGGCGGCTGATCCACCCTGGCCCCCGGCGGGGCTCATCACGTCGCGGGGCCGACGTGCGCCGTGGCCGACGCCACGCCGACCCCATTGACGCCTTATCTCATATCTGAGATACCGTGAGGGGGTGACGGAGGACTACAAGAGCCGGATCGGCAACCTGATCCGCGATGCCCGCAAGCACCGCGGTCTGACCCAGAGCCAGCTGGCCGACCTGCTGGCGACCAGTCAGAGCGCCATCAACCGGATCGAGAAGGGCCACCAGAACCTCTCCCTGGAGATGCTGGCGCGCATCGGAGCCGCGCTCGACTCCGAGATCGTCGCGCTGGGCGGTGGCCCGACCCACCTGAGGGTCACCGGGCCTACACACCTGTCGGGCAGCATCGAGGTCAAGACCTCCAAGAACGCCGGCGTCGCACTGCTGTGTGCCTCCCTGCTCAACCGGGGCCGGACCACGCTGCGCAAGGTCGCGCGCATCGAGGAGGTCAACCGCCTGCTCGAGGTGCTCAACAGCCTGGGTGTCCAGACGCGCTGGCTCAACACCGACAACGACCTCGAGATCATCCCGCCGACCGACCTCAACCTCGACGCGATCGACGTCGAGGCGGCGCGACGTACGCGCTCGGTCATCATGTTCCTCGGCCCGCTGCTGCACCGCGCCGACGTCTTCGAGCTCCCCTATGCCGGTGGCTGCAACCTCGGCACCCGCACCGTCGAGCCGCACATGGCGGCGCTGCGACCCTTCGGGCTGGAGGTCAAGGCGACCGATGGCTTCTACCACGCCACGATCAACCGCGCGCTCGAGCCGATCCGGCCGATCGTGTTGACCGAGCGCGGTGACACCGTCACCGAGAACGCGTTGATGGCCGCGGCGCTCCACCCCGGCACGACGATCATCCGCAACGCGTCGTCCAACTACATGGTCCAGGACCTCTGTTTCTTCCTCCAGAAGCTCGGGGTGGGCGTCGAGGGCGTCGGGACGACCACGCTGACCGTGACCGGGCTCGCCGAGATCGATGTCGATGTCGACTATGCCCCGAGCGAGGACCCGATCGAGGCGATGTCGCTGCTCGCGGCCGCGATCGTCACCGAGTCCGAGATCACCATCCAGCGGGTCCCGATCGAGTTCCTCGAGATCGAGCTCGCCCTGCTGGAGGAGATGGGCTTCCACTACTCCCGCTCCGAGGAGTACGTCGCGCTCAACGGGCACACCCGGCTGGTCGACCTGACCACCAGGCCGTCCCACCTCCACGCACCGCTGGACAAGATCCACCCGATGCCCTTCCCCGGGCTCAACATCGACAACCTGCCCTTCTTCGCGCTCATCGGGGCGGTCGCCGAGGGCACGACGATGTTGCACGACTGGGTCTACGAGAACCGCGCGATCTATCTCACCGAGCTCACCCGGGTGGGTGCCAAGGTGCAGCTGCTCGACCCGCACCGGGTGCTCATCGACGGCCCGACCCGCTGGCGCGCCGCGGAGGTCATCTGCCCGCCGGCGCTGCGACCCGGCGTCGTCGTGCTCATCGCCATGCTCGCCGCCAGTCCGCTCGCGGTCTCGCCGGCCATGGCGCTCGATGCCCCGGCCGATGTGCTGGCGGCCGGGCGCGCCATCCTCAGCAAGAACTGCGCGCGCTGCCATGCCATCGACAAGGAGGGCGAGAGCCCGCTCGCCAAGGCGCCGGCCTTCCGTACGCTCGGCCAGCGCTATGCGATCGACACACTCGGCGAGGGGCTCGCCGAAGGCCTCGTCACCGCGCACGAGGACATGCCCGAGATCGTCTTCGAGCCGGACCAGATCGACCAGATCCTCGCCTATCTTCAGAGCATCCAGGTGGAGAAATAGCGCTCGGAGCTCCCTGCGACCGGTGCGGGCACGGCAGCATTCCGGGCCGATTTCACCACGCGCGGATTTGGCCGGCACCTCCTCACCTTCATCTGATAGGATCGCTCCGGTCAGGCGGGACGGCCTTGGGCGTTCCGGAGCAATCGGTGAAGGCGAGAGGGGAGGACGAGATGACGGCACCGGGAACGATCGACGGAACGAGGTCTTCGGCGCGCCTGACGGTGGCGGGCCTTGCGGCTCTTTTTGCCGCGCTTGCCCCCTTCGCCACTCCGGCGACTGCAGCCAGCTTCAACTGCCGTACCGCCGACCGGCCGGCCGAGGTCGCGATCTGCAATACGCCGGACATCTCGCAACTCGACGAGGACATGGCGACGCGCTACTTCGAGGTCTACAACGCCATCGGCTATTCGGCGCGCAAGTCCCTGAAGGCCGAGCAGCGGCGCTGGCTGCAGCGGCGCAATGCCTGCGGCTACAATCCCTCCTGCATCCGCGCCCTCTACCAGGATCGTCTCGACGTCCTTTATTCCTACGGCGACTGAATTCCTACGGCGACTGACCGGCCCCACCGATCGGCGTTCGCGCAACGGCCAATCTCGTGCATGGCCGTCCTCCCCGTCCGCGGTGGCCGGGCGCTGCCTCAACGTGTAGCATCCGCCTCGACGTGACTGCACAGCAGGTAACGGCACCGCCGGTGCCCTTCCAGCTCCATGGAGACGACAATGGCGAAGCCCCAGTTCACCCGCATGTACGAGAAGGGCCTGCCGGGCGCCGGCCTCGAGGATTGGGGCACGATCCCGGCCGAGAGCCTGACGGCGGGCAGCCCCCAGCAGCGCGGCATGATGGTGCTCGACGACAAGGAGCGCTCGGTGACGGCGGGCGTATGGGAGTGCACGGCCTTCACCGGCCGGATGGGGCCCTATTCGTGCGACGAGTTCATGCTGCTGCTCGAGGGATCGGTCACGATCGTCGACGAGAAGGGCGGCGAGACGGTGATCAAGGCGGGCGAGAGCTTCGTGCTGCCCAAGGGCCTCGTCTGCCAGTGGAAGCAGACCGGCTATGTGCGCAAATTCTTCGTCATCTACGAGGACAACGCCATCCCCGGCCCCAAGGACGCCACCGGCCTTGCCGTCATCAAGCCCGACCCCAAGGCCACGCTTCAGCCCGCCGACGGTCCCGATCCGGCGCTCATCGTCTCGGGCAAGCCGGTCTGGCACGATCTGCTCGCCTATGAGGATCCGACCGGGCAGTTCACCGTCGGCCTGTGGAGCACGACGCCCTACGAGCGCCGCGTCATCCCCTTCCCCCGT
>JAGQUE010000596.1 GCA_020438665.1 Nocardioidaceae bacterium
GCGTTGCGGCGCTTGAGCGCGCGACGCTCGTCCTCGCTGAGCCCGCCCCAGACACCGTGGTCCTGCCCGGCCTCGAGCGCCCACTGGAGGCACTGTTCGCGCACCTCGCAGCGTCGGCACACCTGCTTGGCCTCCTCGATCTGGAGAATGGCCGGACCGGTGTTGCCGATCGGGAAGAACAGCTCCGGGTCTTCGTCGAGACACGCGGAGCGGTGCCGCCAATCCATGGCTGGGGGCTACCTCTTTCGATTCGATGGGGGGGTTGTGCAAACCGGGTAAGCCTACCCGGTGAGATGGACATGCACCATGTGAACCAGTTCACGAGTGCATCGTTCAGGGTGACAACACTTCGGCTGCGAAACAAGGGCCTGTCCAGGTTTGTTGCGTCACACGGCTAATCTGTGCCGGTGAGCAGCCCGGCCGCCGACCCGCCCTCCACCCGGCCGGTGCCGCTCCTCCTCGCTGCCCTGGTGGCCGCCACCCAGGGGACCGTCCTGATCGGCTATGCCGTCCTCGAGGCGTTCTCGGTGACCGGTGGGCGGGCCGCGATGGGGATCACCACCGCGCTGTTCTTCGCGGTCGCCGGGGCCGTCCTCGCCCTGTGCGGCGTGGCCGTGCTGCGCCGCATGTCGTGGGGGCGCAGCCCGCTCGTGCTCGCCCAGCTCATCGCGTTGGGGCTGGCCTGGAGCTTCCGGGGCGGCGCCACCACCTGGGTGGCGGTGGCCCTCGGCGTCGCGGCGCTCGTGGCGCTCGTCGGGCTGCTCCACCCGCGGAGCATCGCCTGGCTCGCCCCCGACTAGTCCTGAAGAGAGCTGCGCAGCTGGTCGAGGGTCCGGGTGAGCAACCGTGACACGTGCATCTGGGAGACGCCGATCTCGGTCGCGATCTGCGACTGGGTCATGTTCTTGAAGAATCGCAGCAGCAGGATCCGCTTCTCCCGTGGATCGAGCCCGTCCAGCAGCGGCTTGAGGGACTCGCGGATCTCGACGTGCTCGAGGTTCTCGTCGTGGGCACCCATCGCGGCGAGCATGGCGGCACCGGTGTCGGTCTCCTCGCCGGCGTCGAGGGACAACGTGGCATAGGCGTTGCTGGACTCCAGGCCCTCGATGATCTCTTCGACCGAGCACGCGATCGCGTCGGCCAGCTCGCGGGGGGTGGGGGAGCGGCCGTTGGCCTGGGTCAGCTCGGCGGTGGCGGCGGTGATCGCGATCCGCAGCTCCTGGAGTCGTCGCGGCACCCGGATCGCCCAGCCTTTGTCACGGAAGTGGCGCTTGATCTCGCCCACCACCGTGGGCGTCGCATAGGTCGAGAACTCCACCCCCCGCTCGGTGTCGAAGCGGTCGACCGCCTTGATCAGCCCGATGGTGCCGACCTGGACGAGGTCCTCGAACGGCTCCCCCCGGTTGCGGAAGCGTCGCGCGGCGTGCTCGACCAGCGGCAGGTGGAGGGCGACCAGCTCGTCGCGCGCGGCCGTGGCCGCGGCGCCCTCGGCCCCACCGGCCAGCAGCGCGAACAGCTCCGCCGTACGTCGACGGGTCTCCTCGATCCCGGCCGGTGCCGCTTCGCCCCCCGAAAGCTCCGTCATGCTCAGCCGCCCGTCGCAGCGCTCTCCGGACGCATCGTGAGGCGAAGGGTGAAGGAGCCGGCGCCGACGTCGGAGGTCACCTCGCTGGCCAGGGTGCTGAGCACCTGCCAGGCGAAGCCGTCCTCGTCGGGCGCGGTCGGGGCGCTGGCACTGACCGTCAGGCTCAGCACCAGCTCGCCCGGGTCGAGCCAGAACCGGCACAGCAGGTCGGTGCCCTCGTCAGCCTCGGGAAGCACCAGGGCACTCGCCTCGCTGGCGGCGATCCGGAGGTCCTCGATGTCGTCGATGGTGAAGTCGAGCCGTGCGGCGAGGCCTGCCGTGGTGGTGCGGAGCACGGACGCATAGGCACCATCCGCCGGCAGTCGGAGCTCCACGTCCGCGCGCCGTGCGCCCCCGGGAGTGGTCATGGTCGGTCCTTCGAGGATGGATGAGGCTGTGTCAGCACCCTAGTGGAGCCCGCGCACCGCCCGACAACGGCGCCGACCCGGCAGAGGATCTACCGGGTCGGCGGAGGATGCGGAGGGATCAGGCCTTCTTGGTCTCCCAGAAGATCTCGGCGATCTCGTCGATCTTGGCCAGCAGCTCGTCGGCCTTGGCCAGGTCGAGGGCGCCCTTGACGCCGGCGGCACCGGCGAGCTTGGTCGCCTGGTTGAACAGCGTGTGGAGGTTGGGGTACTTCTCGAAGTGCTCGGGCTTGAAGTAGTCGGTCCACAGCACCCACAGGTGGTGCTTGACCAGCTCGGCGCGCTGCTCCTTGATGATCAGGGATCGGACGCGGAAGTCGGGGTCGTCGTTGGCCGCCACCTTCTCGATGATGGCCTTGACCGACTGCGCCTCGATGCGCGCCTGGGCCGGGTCATAGACGCCGCAGGGCAGGTCGCAGTGTGCGGACACGTCGACGGTGGGAACGAACAGTCGCTTCAGCATGGAAGTCCTCTCGATGCTCGACAAAGGGGAGAGTTGGTCGCCACCTGGGACACTACCCGTCAAGCCACAAAGGGATGCAAGGGGAGGCGAGGATGGCGATCGGGATGGCTCGCGTTCGCGGCGACTCGATGCGCCCCGGGCTCCGGCCGGGCGACCGGTTGCTGGTGCGCTACGGCGCCCCGGTGCGCCCGGGTCGGGTCGTGCTGGCCCGGTTCCCCGACGGCGCCCTGGTGGTCAAGCGCGCCGCGGACCGCCGTACGACGTCGGGCGGAGCGCCCGGGTGGTGGCTGCTGAGCGACGACCCCGACGCCGGAACCGACTCGCGCCACCGCGGCCCGATCGCGGCGTCGGAGGTGATCGGCGTCGTGGTGGCCCGGCTGTGGCCACGTCCGGGGAGGGTGCCCTCACCCCCGGCGAGCGCTGTGAGAGACTGACTCGCCCGGGACACCCCCGGATCGCCCGGTTCCACGAGCCACCCGATCGTGTCGAGCCGCCCACGATCCCCCGTGCAGCATCCCGCTGGAATCCCCCTGCTGGACAACCCGCTGGTGAGAAACCCTGTCAGGCGTTGCCCTGGAAAGACGAGTGTCATGGTTGACGACCCGAAGCCCGGGCCCCACCCGTTCGCGGGGGACCCGGTGTTCGACCTCCACGTCGGCGGCAAGATGCAGCTGGCGGCGACCGTGCCGCTGGCCGGCCGTGACGACCTGTCGCTGGCCTACACCCCGGGCGTGGCCCGCGTCTGCGAGGCCATCGCCGAGGACCCGGGGATGACCCAGCACTACACCTGGGTGCCCAACGTGGTCGCGGTCGTGACCGACGGGACCGCCGTGCTCGGGCTGGGGGACATCGGCCCGGCGGCCGCGATGCCGGTGATGGAGGGCAAGGCGGTGCTCTTCAAGCAGTTCGGCGGCGTCGACGCCGTGCCGATCTGCCTGGACACCACCGACGTCGAGGAGATCATCGAGACCGTGGCGCGGCTGGCGCCGAGCTTCGGCGGCATCAACCTCGAGGACATCTCGGCGCCGCGCTGCTTCGAGATCGAGGCGCGGCTCAAGGCGAGGCTCGACATCCCGGTCTTCCACGA
>JAGQUE010000597.1 GCA_020438665.1 Nocardioidaceae bacterium
CGAGCAGCGTCATGTCGCTGGCATAGGTGAAGGTCGCCATGTGCTCGTGGGGATCGTCGGTCAGCTCCCCGCGCACCCGGACCCAGGCTTGGGCACGCGCCGGGTGCATCGGATCGTCGATGTGCCCGGTCGCGCTGTTGCCGAGGTAGCGCACGTCGAGGGCGGACCACTCGGCGGCGAGCGCCTCGCCCTCCTCGCGGCCGCCACTGCGGATCAGGTCGATGAAGTCGATTCCCGACTCGGGCGGACCGACCTCGGGCATGACGTCCTGGTGCTCGAAGCCGCCTTCGGGGCGCTGGAAGCTGACGGTCTGGAAATAGATCGGCCGGCCGTGCTGCCGCGCCACCACCCGCCGCGTCCCGAACGAGCGCCCCTCCCGCAGCCGCTCGACGTCATAGATGATCGGGACCGTGTAGTCGCCCGGCCGCAGGAAGTAGGAGTGCATCGAGTGGGGCAGATAGCCCTCCTCGATGGTCCGCACCGCTGCGATGAGCCCTGGGCCGCGACCTGACCGCCGAACACGCGCTGCCGCCGGGTCTCCGGCTGACGGCCGCGGAACAGATCGACGTCGAGCTGCTCGAGGTCGAGCAGCGCGACGAGCTCTCCGGCTGACGCCGGCACCTCAGCCCTCCTCGGTCGGGTCGGGCGGCTCCAGTGGACCGGACTCCCCCGGATCGGAGTCGGGACCGTCGAGGCCGGCGAGGAACCGCTCGAACTCCTTGCCGAGCTCCTCGGCGGTCGGCAGCGGCTGGTCGGTGGCCAGCAGCCCCGCGCCGGCGTCCTCGGCCTCGCGGAAGGCGTCGTACTGCTGCTCGAGCCCGGCCACCACGTCGCGGACCTCGTCGTTGGCCTCGAGATAGCGGGTGATCTCCTGCTCCCGGGCCTCGGCCGCCTCGCGCAGGCCACTCAGGTCGATGGTGAGGCGGCCGCCGAGCTCGAGCTGCTCGAGCAGGGCGATGGCCGCCATCGGATAGTCGAGCTGGGCGAGGTAGTGCGGCACATGCGCGACGAAGCCCAGCCCGTCGATCGCCCACTCGCCGAGCCGCAGCTGGAGCACCGACTGGGCACTGGAGGGGATGCGGAGCTCGCCGCGCCACGGGCTCTGCCCGGTGAGCAGCTCGGGGCGGGTCGCGTGGGGGCTGATGGCGATCGGCCGCGTGTGGGGCACGGCCATCGGCACCGCCCCGATGTCGACGACGCGGGTCACCCCGAACGCCGTCACCACGTCGCGGACGGCGCGACAGAACGCCTCCCAGCGGTTGTCGGGCTCGGGCCCGCGCAGCAGCAGGTAGGGGGTGCCGCCGGTGTCGTGGAGCAGGCGGACCAGCAGCCGCGGGGCGTCGTAGTCGGCGTAGTGGTCGCGCACGAAGGTCATCGCCGGACGCCGGGCGCGGTAGTCGTGGAACTGGTCGACGTCGAAGGTCGCCACCACCTTGCCGTCCGCCAGCGACTCCAGGTGGTCGGCCGCGAGCATGGTCGCGGAGCCGGCGTCGAGGAAGCCATAGAGGGACACCACCATGGTCAGCTCGCCCGGGTGCTGGGCCTCGGTCAGCTCGGGCACCTCGTCGACGATGTGGACCAGGGAGGATCGCTTGCTCACGGCGCCACGATATGACAGGCCCGGGTAGCGTGACCTGGGCCACACCGCGAGGGGCTGCTTCCTTAGTTACTGGTTGGTAACGTTGCCCCCGGTCCGCTCCCGTGTCCCAGCGACGGGCCGCTCCCCGATCCCGTGCCCAAGGAGACGTTCGTGTCCCGACAGCTGCGAGAGGTCGTCTTCGTCGACGGCGTGCGCACCCCGTTCGGCAAGGCCAAGGGTCAGTACGCCGAGACGCGTGCCGACGACCTCGTCATCAAGTGCATCCGCGACCTGCTGCGTCGCAACCCGTCCCTCCCGCCGGCGCGCGTGGACGACGTGGCCATCGCCGCCACGACCCAGATCGGCGACCAGGGCCTGACCATCGG
>JAGQUE010000598.1 GCA_020438665.1 Nocardioidaceae bacterium
CCCAGCGCCTATGACCGCTGGATGAGCACGCTGCTCGGGTGGAACGCCACCCAGGACGTCATGGCGGCCACGCCGGAGTCGGTGCCCAACATCCTCGGCGTACGCCACAACCGGGTCACCCGGCTGCCGATGATGGAGGCCGTCGCCCAGACCCAGGCGGTCGCCGGGCTCATCAGCGAGGGCAAGTACGACGAGGCGGTCGCCGTGCGCGGCGAGTCGTTCACCGATCTGCTCGGGGTCTTCGAGACCCTCGCGCTGCCACCGAGCCAGCAGGCCGTTCCGCCGACCGCGACCTCCCGGCGTATCGCCATCCTCCACGGCGGCGGTCTGGCCCCCGGGATGAACACCGCCACCCGGGCCCTGGTGCGGTTCGGGATCGCCCACGGCCACACGATGCTCGGCGTGGCCGGGGGCTTCCGCGGTCTCGCCCACGAGGACTTCACCGAGCTCGAGTGGGGTGCCGTCGAGTCGCTGGTCGGTGAGGGCGGCTCGTCGCTCGGCACCCGCCGAGGCGTCCTCGGCGAGGACGAGCTCTATGCGGTCAGCCGAGCCGTGGAGCGCGCCGACCTCGACGCCATCGTGGTCGTGGGCGGCCTCGACGCCTATCTGACCGTCGAGCGGATGGTCGCCGAGCGCACCCGCTTCCCCGCCCTGCGGCTGCCGATCACGCTGCTGCCCGCCTCCATCGACAACAACCTCCCCGGCAGCGAGCTGTCTATCGGCGCCGACACCGCGCTCAACAACGCGGTCTGGGCGCTCGACCGCATCAAGCAGTCGGCCTCCGCGTCGCGGCGCTGCTTCGTGGCCGAGACGATGGGCCGCAGCTGCGGCTACCTCGCCCTGCTGACCGGCCTGGCGGCCGGGGCCGAGCGCGTCTACCTCCCCGAGCAGGGCGTCACTCTCGCCGACCTCGAGGTCGACGTGGCCCGGATGCGCGCGGCCTTCGAGGGCGGCAAGCGACTGTTCGTCGCGGTCCGCAACGAGCTGGCAGGCGACCTCTACACGACCGACTTCCTGGTGCGGCTGTTCGAGGTCGAGGGGCACAACCTGTTCGACGTACGCCCGGCCGTGCTCGGCCATCTCCAACAAGGCGGCAACCCGTCGCCGTTCGACCGCAACCTCGCCACCCGGATGGCGCACTTCGCGCTCGAGGAGCTCACCCGCCTGCTCGCCGCGGGTGGCGACGACGCGGTCTATGTCGGTCTGACGCCCGACGGCCTCACGACCTGGCCGGTCGCCGGCATGCTCGCTCAGCTCGACCTGACCGAGCGCCGCCCGCGCGAGCAGTGGTGGATGGACCTGCTTCCCGTGTTCTCCGCCGTGTGCGACGTCCCGGCCGATCTGGGCGCTCAGGCCGCCAACGGCTGACCCGGGGCGCCGGGCGCCTCGGGCGTCGCGGCCCGGCCCGCGGGCCGGGCCCGCAGGAACACCGCGACCGCCCCCAGGACGCCGAGGATGGTCAGCCCACCGCCGAGGAGCAGCGTCCAGCGGGCGCCCATGGTCTCACCGACCCAGCCGACCACGGGCGCGCCGAGGGGCGTGCCGCCCATGAAGATCATCATGTAGAGCGCCATCACCCGGCCGCGCATGGTCGCCTCGGTGTTCATCTGCATATAGGTGTTGGCGGCCGTGATCATGGTCAGCGCGCTGAGCCCCAGCAGCGGGGTCATCACGGCGAACGTGGTATAGGTCGGCATCAGCGCCGCGACCATCTCGACGACGCCGAAGACGACGGCGGCCACGATGATGAGGCGCTGCCTCACCTGGATGCGGCGGGCGGCGAGCAGCGCCCCCGCCAAGGAGCCGACGGCCATGAACGTGCCGAGCAGGCCATATTCGGAAGGGCCCTTGTCATAGACCTTGGTCGCCATCAGCGCCGAGGTCATCTGGAAGTT
>JAGQUE010000599.1 GCA_020438665.1 Nocardioidaceae bacterium
TGGAGGACTTCCGGGTCGACGTGGTCGTCGGCAAGGGCCCCGGCGCGACGGCGATCCCGCTGGAGATTCCGCGCTTCACCATGGTCGGTGCCACCACCCGGGCCGGGCTGCTGCCCGGGCCGCTGCGCGACCGGTTCGGCTTCACCGCCCACCTGGAGTTCTATGAGGCCGGCGAGCTCGACGAGATCATCCACCGGTCGGCGCGGCTGCTCGGCGTCCAGCTCACCGAGGAGGGTGCGGCCGAGATCGCCTCGCGCTCCCGCGGCACCCCCCGCATCGCCAACAGACTCCTCCGACGGGTGCGCGACTTCGCCCAGGTGCGCGCCGACGGGATCGTCACGCTGAGCGTGGCGCGCCAGGCGCTCGAGCTCTATGAGGTCGACGAGTCGGGTCTCGACCGCCTCGACCGGGCCGTCATCGACGTGCTCTGCCGCCGGTTCGGCGGGGGGCCGGTGGGCGTCTCGACCCTCGCCGTCGCGGTCGGTGAGGAGCGCGAGACGGTCGAGGAGGTGGCCGAGCCGTTCCTCGTCCGCAGTGGCCTGCTGGCCCGCACCCCGCGCGGCCGGATCGCCACCCCGGCGGCCTGGGCCCACCTCGGGCTCGACGTGCCCCCGGCCGCGACGACCCAGGCGGCCGACCCGTCGCTCTTCGACGAATAGCCCCAAATCGGGATCTCGCCGCTCCACGGCTAGACTTCGGCGTCGGCCGGCCTGGTGACGAGGACCACCTCGCGCCCGTGGTCGGAGCCCACCGTACGTCGAGAGGTTTGGTGTGAAGGAGCTCGTCTCCCTACTCCCGCTGCTGCTGATCCTGGTGCTCTTCTGGCTCCTGGCCATCCGCCCGCAGCAACGCCGCAACGCCGCGCTCGCGCGTCTCCAGGCCAGCCTGGAGGTCGGCGACGAGGTCATGCTCAGCTCCGGCTTCCTCGGCATCGTCCGGGGCTTCGACGACGACCGCGTGCGGATCGAGCTCGCCGACGGCGTCGTCGTCCAGGTCGTCCGCGGAGCCATCCACCGCGTCGTCGAGCCCGCTGTCGGCACCGACGCGCCCGAGCCGGACGACACCGAGCCCACCACATCCACCGAGGAGGGCTGACGTGGCTCGCCAACAGGCCCGGCCAGGTCGCACCCTGGTCGTGTTCTTCCTCGCCCTGGCCGTCGCCTTCGGACTGGTGGCCCTGATCGGCACCTGGAAGCCCGCCCTGGGTCTCGACCTGCGCGGCGGCACCCGCATCCAGATGAAGGCCGAGGGCAACCCGACCGAGTCGGCGCTCAAGGAAGCCGCCGCGATCATCGACCAGCGCGTCAACGGCTCCGGTGTGTCCGAAGCCGAGGTGACCACCGACAGCAACGGCTACATCACGGTCGAGATCCCCGGCCAGAACCGCGCCGATCTCGTCGAGACCGTCAAGCGCCAGGCCCAGCTCCGGTTCCGGCTCGTCGCCGACACCGGTGTCGGCACCCCGGCCGTCTCCGGCAGCCCGACCACCTCGCCCGGCGCCGGCGTGCTCCTGCCGACGCCGACAGCCACCAAGTCGCCGACCGCCGACGCGTCGACCTCGCCCAGCGCCAAGCCGTCGTCCAAGGGCCGCGCGCCCTATGCCGCCGACAGCTCGCCGGCCGGGGCATCGCCGTCCGACTCGGCCGCCGCCGGAGCGAGTGACTCCGCACCTGCCTCCGACAGCGCGGGCGCCAGCGACGGGGCGAGCCCCAGCGATGGCGCCTCGACGCCCGCGGGCGGCGACCAGCCGACCGGCCGCATCGCCCAGGAGCTCGCCTGGGTCGACGCCCCCGACGCGGCGTCCACCAAGGCGTTCACCGACTACAGCTGCCCCCAGCCCGGCGAGGCCGTCAAGAGCGTCGTCGACAACCCGGACAAGCCCCTGGTCACCTGTGACCAGGCCGGCTCCAAATATCTGCTGTCCAAGGCGCTGATCGAGGGCACCCAGCTCAAGACCGCGGCGGCCAACCCGCCCGACCAGAGCCACTCCGGCTGGTATGTCACGCTCTCCTTCGACGGCAGCGCCACCCAGTCGTTCGGCCAGATCACCACCGCGCTCTACAACAACGGCAACAACTTCGCCGTCGTCCTCGACGGCCAGGTCATCGAGTCGGCCGGCGTCAACGAGCCCATCCTGGGCGGCAGCGCCGAGATCACCGGCGGGTTCACCGAGGCCAGCGCCAAGAGCCTCGCGACCAGCCTCAAGTACGGCGCCCTGCCGATCTCGTTCGGCGAGCCCCTCACCGAGACCGTCGGCCCGTCGCTGGCCGGCAACCAGCTCTCCGGTGGCATCCTCGCCGGCCTGCTCGGCCTGATCCTGGTGATGATCTATTCGCTGTTCTACTACCGCGGTCTCGGCATCACGATCATCGCGTCGCTGCTGATCGCAGGCGCCTGGACCTATGCGCTCGTGCTGCTGCTGGCCAAGACCGCCGGGTTCACGCTGACCCTGCCCGGCATCGCCGGTCTGATCGTGGCCGTCGGCATCACCGCCGACTCGTTCATCGTCTACTTCGAGCGCATCCGTGACGAGATGCGTGACGGCAAGTCGATGCGGGTCGCGGTCGAGGCCGGCTGGAAGCGGGCCTGGCGCACGTGTGTGGCCGCCGACACCGTGTCGCTCCTCGCGGCGGTCGTGCTCTATGTCTTCGCCGCCGGCGTGGTCAAGGGCTTCGCGTTCGCGCTGGGTCTTTCCACGCTGATCGACCTGCTGGTGTTCTACTTCTTCACCCACCCGCTGGTGTCCTACCTCGCACACTTCCCGTTCTTCAACAAGGGCCACAAGCTGTCCGGGCTCGACGCCGAGCATCTCGGCATCGATGCCCTTCCGGCAGGAGGGAGGGCCTGATGGGCAAGTTCTCGCGGCTGGGCCACGCGCTCTACACCGGTGAGAAGTCGATCGACTTCGTCGGGCGTCGGCGCGTCTGGTACGCCATGTCCGGCCTCATCATCATCATCGCGGCGCTGGGCCTCCAGGTCCGCGGGATCAACCTCGGAATCGAGTTCGTCGGCGGCTCCGAATACCGGGTCAACCTGCCCACGAGCCAGGTCAACCAGGACACCGCCGACAAGCTCCAGACGGCGGTGGGTGAGCTGGGCATCCCCAACGCCGACCAACCCACGGTCACGACCTCCGGCGACAGGAGCGTCCTGGTCCAGGTCGAGTCGCTGACCCCCGCCGAGAGCGAGAAGGTCGTCGCCGCGATCGTCGCCGCGACCGGCGTCGACGCGGCCGCCGACGTCTCGCAGTCCGACATCGGCCCGAGCTGGGGCAAACAGGTCGCGCAGCGGTCGCTGATCGGTCTCGTGGTGTTCCTCGTGCTGGTGATGTTGTTCATCTGGGCCTACTTCCGAGAATGGAAGATGTCGTTCGCGGCGATCGTGGCCCTGATCCACGACCTGATCATCACCGTCGGGATCTATGCCTGGTCCAACTTCGAGGTGACGCCCGCGACCGTGACCGGCCTGCTCACCATCCTCGGGTTCTCGCTCTATGACACCGTCGTGGTGTTCGACAAGGTGCGCGAGAACACCAAGAGCCTGCGCCGCACCCACAAGACCTATGCCGCCGCGGCCAACCTCGCCGTCAACCAGACCCTGGTGCGCTCCATCAACACCTCGCTGGTGGCGCTGATCCCCGTCGGCGCGATCCTCTATGTGGGCGTCACCCAGCTCGGCTCCGGTCCGCTCAAGGACCTCGCGCTGGCGCTGTTCGTCGGCATGGCGTCCGGTGCCTACTCCTCGATCTTCATCGCGACGCCGCTGCTCGCCCACATGAAGAGCACCGAGAAGGACATCCAGGAGTCCGACCGCCGGGCCAAGGCGCGGCAGCGGCGCGATGCCGACCGTTATGCCAACGTCCCGGCGTTCGTGGAGGACATGCCGATCTATGCCGAGCCCGGCGGCGCCGCCACCGCGGTCGACGTGGAGGACGCCGACGAGCCGGTCGACACGCCTGCCCCGCCGGTCACCCGGCGCCAGCCGCCGACGGGCAAGGGCCGCGTCGCGCCCCAGGCCCACGGCGAGGTCAAGCAGAGCGGCTCCGCCGGCCGGGCCCAGCCCTCGCGCGCGCCGCGCGCCAAGCGGGGCAAGAAGTGACCGGCGCCTCGGCCGACGCGTCCGCCCGGCTCGAGGCGGCCCGGGCAGCGATGGGGCGACTGGTCGTCGACGTCCCCGACTTCCCCGACCCCGGGATCCTGTTCAAGGACATCACGCCCCTGTTGGCCGACCACGTCGCCTTCACCACCGTGATGGAGGCGCTGGCCACGGCCGGTCGCAACGACGCCGGGGAGGTCGTCGTCGACAAGGTCATCGGGATGGAGTCGCGCGGCTTCATCCTCGGTGCCCCGGTCGCGCTGGCCCTCGGCGTCGGGTTCGTGCCGGTCCGCAAGGTCGGCAAGCTCCCGCGCGAGACCTACGCCGTCACCTATGACCTCGAATACGGCTCGGCCACGCTCGAGATCCACCGCGACGCGATCGCCGAGGGCGAGCGGGTGCTCCTCGTCGACGACGTGCTCGCCACCGGTGGGACCGTCGCCGCCACCATCGAGCTCGTGCGCCGTTGCGGTGGTGTGACGAGCGCCGTGGCCATGCTCATGGAGCTCGCGGCGCTGCCCGGACGCCAGGCGGTCGGCGACCTCCCGCTCACGGTGCTGGCGAGCGTCTGACCATGCCCCGGTGGGCCTGCGGGCACCACTAGACTGGGTCAATGGCAGAGGACGAAGCACCGGCGCCCGCGCGGGAGCGGGTCCTCGAGCCTGTCCTCGCCCCTCGCGGCATCCGGGGGCGCATCGCGCGCATCGGCACCAAGGCCCAGCCGGGCAACCCGGTGCTCGAGCCGCTCTTCAACGCCGTCCGCACCAACCATCCCAAGGCCGACCTGGCGCTGCTCGAGCGCGCCTATCTCGTGGCCGAGAAGTTCCACACCGGCCAGACCCGCAAGAGCGGTGAGCCCTACATCACCCACCCGCTGGCGGTGACGACGATCCTGGCCGAGCTCGGCATGACCGAGCCGACGCTCGTCGCGGCGCTGCTCCACGACACCGTCGAGGACACCCCTTATACCCTCGGCCAGCTCCGCAAGGAGTTCGGGGACGAGGTGGCCGAGCTCGTCGACGGCGTGACCAAGCT
>JAGQUE010000600.1 GCA_020438665.1 Nocardioidaceae bacterium
ATGTCGGCCATGCCGCGCTTGACGGGCGTGGTGCCGGTGACGAGGGCCGGGCCGGCGTCGCTGGAGGACGTCGGGGCAGGCGAAGACAGGGACTGTTCAGGCATGGATCCATCCTACGGCGAGGGGGCGGAAGCCCGACATTCGTCGAACGCCGGGCGTTTGGGTCACGAATCCGCGGCGATCGCCTGCTGGCGAACGACCCAGATCCGCTGGACGACGGTGACGGTGCTGGCGATGGCGAGGGCCCAGAGGGTGACATAGAGCAGGATCGGGAGCCCGAACATCCCGCTGAAGCCGGTCATCACCAGGATCGACACGAGCCGGTCGGCCCGCTCGGCGATGCCGACCTTGGCCTCGAAGCCCAGCGCCTCGGCGCGGGCCCGGGCATAGGAGGTCAGCGACCCCGACACCAGGCAGACGAGGGCCAGCGAGAGATAGAGCATCGAGTCGCCGGGGCCCACGAAATAGACCGCCAGCCCGGCGAACACCGCGGCGTCGCCGACCCGGTCGAGGGTCGAGTCGAGGAAGGCGCCGAACTTGGAGGTGCGGCCCGACTCGCGGGCCATCCAGCCGTCGATCATGTCGCTGAAGACGAAGGCGGTGATGACGAGGACGCCGACCAGCAGCTCCCCGCGGGGGAAGAACCACAGCGCCGCGGCCGAGACGCCGAGCGTGCCGACCAGCGTCACGGCGTCCGGGCTGACGCCGAGCTTGAGCAGCAGGCCGCCGATCGGCTTGGCCAGGATCTTGGTCCAGAAGTCGCGGAATCGTTCCAACATGATGGGGCGAGGCTAGCGGCCCCGGCGCGCGTCGGCGTCAGCCGGTGGCGGGGTGGACGATCGGCCCGGCCGGTAGCGGCGCGAGCTGCCCGACCACCTCGCCCGCGGCGGCACGGCGGACGACGCTGCCGGGGTCGGCGAGGACGGGCTCGAAGGCCATCTCGGCGGCACCACGCCACGGGGAGTCGGGTCCGAAGGCCGACGCCCGGATGATGACCTCGCTGCGAGGCGACATCAGCGCCCACCGGTCGAGCACGGAGTTGACCTTCTCCTGGCGGGCCTCCCAGAACGCCGCCAGCGAGCCGCCGAGCAGGATGATCTCGGGGTTGAAGACGTTGATGACGGCTCGCAGCCCGACGCCGAGCCAGTAGCCGACCTCGTCGAGGGCGTCGGAGGCGCGCTTCTCCCCCGCGTTGGCGGCCGCGATGACCTCGGCGACGCCGAGTGGGCCGCCGCCGGGGAGCCGGCCGGCGCTGACCAGGAGGTGGTTCTCACCGACCTTCATCTCCCAGCAGCCGACGTTGCCGCATCGGCACTTGTCCACGCTGCTGTTGTCGACGAGCAGGTGGCCGACCTCGCCGGCATAGCCGCGGGAGCCGGTCAGCGGCGCGCCGCGCACGAGGAAGCCACCACCGATGCCGACCGAGCCGCTGAGATAGGCGACGTCGTAGTGGCCGACGGCGGCGCCGCGGATGTGCTCGGCGAGGGCACCGAGGTTGGCGTCGTTGCCGGTGCTGACCGGTCGGCCGAGCCGCTTGGCGAGCAGCTCGGTGAAGGGCTCCTCGATCCAGCCGAGGTTGGGGGCGAAGCGGACCAGGCCGTCGGAGGTGCGGACGGCACCCGGCACCGAGGCGCCGATCCCGAGGCAGCGCAGGTCGGGCCGAGACAGGACGTCCTCGACCATCTGGGCGACCGACTCGATGACGTGCTCGACGTCGTGCTCACCCCGATGGTGGGCGCGCTGGCGGCGTTCGAGGACCTCACCACCCAGGGCGACGAGGGCGACGACGATGCGGTCGACCCCGATGTCGATGCCGACCACGGCGTTGTCCCGGCGCGGCTCGACCACGTGGGAGGGCCGCCCCGACCGACCAGCCACGGCCGGCATGCTCTGGGTGATGAGCCCCAGCTCCTCCAGGGAGGAGACCAGGTCGCCGATCGTGCTGCGGTTGAGCCCGAGCTCACGGGTGAGCTGGGCCCGGCTGGTCGGCCCGGACACGTGGACCCGGGAGAGGAGCTGGCTCAGGTTGTTGCGGCGCAGCTCCTCCTGCCCGATGCCCGACTTTGGCTTGGGCAAGGTCCTAAGCCCTGCCTGATGCCGCCGCTTGTCGCCGGCTGATGGCGTCGACGCTCGCGGCGATGAGGAGGACCAGCCCCGTGATCATGTAGACGTTGCCGGTGGGTTGACGCATGAGCCCCATGCCGTTGTCGATGACCGCGATCACCAGACCACCGACGACGGCGTCGCTCACCCGGCCCTTGCCGCCGAACAGGCTGGTGCCGCCGATGACCGCGGCGCCGACGGCGTAGAGCAGGGTCGCGTTGCCACCGGTGGTCGGCGACACCGAGTTGTTGCGGCTGGCGATCAGGATGCCGGCCAGCGCCGCCATAGAGGAGCTCATGATGAAGCAGGAGAGCTTGACCCAGGCGACGTTGATGCCGGACCGGCGGGCCGCCTCGGCGTTGCCGCCGACGGCGTAGATGTGTCGGCCCCAGGCGGTGCGGTTCAGCACATAGGTGAGCACGACGAGCAGGCCCACGATGATGGCCAGCACGATCGGCACGCCCTTGATGGACTTCAGGGTCGGGTTGGGGCCGCGCTCGATGGACAGGTAGAGCACGACCAGGAGGACGAACACCGAGAGCGCACCGGTCTTGAGGCTCCACAGCAGCACCGACTGGCTGCTCAGGCCGGCCTTGCGGCGGCGGTGGTTGGTCCGCCACGTGATGGCGGCGAAGGCCACCAGCCCCACCACGGTCCCGGCCCAGCCGAGCCACAGCGGCATCGAGTTGTTGTTGAGGGCCAGGATGACCTCGTTGCGGTAGGGGATGGTGCCCCCCTCACCGATCATCACGAGCAGCACGCCTTGGAGACCGAGGAAGAACGCCAGGGAGACGACGAAGGACGGGATCCCCAGTCGGGACACCAGCAGACCGATCACGGTGCCGATCACGGCGCCGGTGATCAGACCGGCCACCAGGGACGTCCCCCACGGCCAGCCGTGGCGGGTCATCACGATGCCCATGACGGCGGCGGCGGTGCCGCCGGTGAAGCCGGCCGAGAGGTCGATCTCGCCCAGCAGCAGCACGAAGATCAGGCCCATCGACAGCACGACGATGCCGGCCGACTGGTTGATCAGGTTGGCGAAGTTGAAGGCGGAGGTGAAGCTGTTCGGCCGGAGCGAGGAGAACACGATGACCAGGACCACGAGGCCCAGGATCGCCGGCAGGGAGCCGATCTCACCGCCCCGGACCCGGGCGATGTAGCCGCGGACGATGTCTGCGAAGGAGCCGCCCGACGGCTCGACGGCCATGGGGACCTTCTCTGTCGTCGACATGTCAGTCCACCTCGCTGTCGTCGCGGCGTCCGATGTCGCCGGAGCGGCCGCCGGTGATGAGCTCGACCACCTGGTTGGACGTCACGTCGGTCTTCTGGACCTGGGCCACCATCTCGCCGAGATAGAGCACGGCGATGTCGTCGGCGACCTCGAAGACGTCGTTGAGGTTGTGGCTGATGAGGATCACGCCGAGGTTGGCGTCGGCCAGCCGGCGGACCAGCCGGAGCACCTGCTCGGTCTGCGCGACGCCGAGGGCCGCCGTCGGCTCGTCGAGGATGACCAGCTTGGAGTTCCACAGCACGGCGCGGGCGATGGCGACGGTCTGGCGCTGGCCACCGGAGAGGGAGGCCACGGGCGTGCGGACCGACTGGAGGGTCCGCACCGAGAGCCCGTCGAGGGTCTCGCGGGCTCGTGCCTCCATGGCGTCCTCGTTGAGCATCGCCGCGGCGCCGAGCTCACGGCCGAGGAACATGTTGTGGACCACGTCGAGGTTGTCGCACAGCGCGAGGTCCTGATAGACGACCTCGATGCCGAGGGCGTTGGCCTCGCGGGGTCCGTGGACCTTGACGGGCCGTCCTTCGAAGACGTACTCGCCGGCGTCGAAGGCGTGGATGCCGGCGATGCCCTTGATCAGGGTGCTCTTGCCGGCTCCGTTGTCGCCGACCAGAGCGGTGACCTGGCCGCGGCGTACGTCGAGGTCGACGCCCCGCAGGACATCCACCGCGCCGAAGCTCTTCTGGATGCCGCGCAGGCTGAGGATGGGTTCGGAAGCGGCGCCGCTCGCGGACGCCGGGTCGAGAGTTTGAGCCGTCATGGTCTCCCCTTGTCGGAGGTGGGTTCCGGATGACGCTGACGCGGCGGGTGCGCCATGGCAAGGGCACCGGCGTCGCGGCTGGGCGGGCCCGGCCGGTCACGAGGACCGACCGGGCCGCACCTCAGGGTTGAGATGCCCAGGGAGCGAACGCCCCCACGGGCGGTGTCTTACTGAACGCCGAACTTCGTGCAGGCCTTGGCGACCGGGCCGGCGCAGACGTCGGCGGCGGACTGGAAGCCGTCGGCGATGACGTCCTTGACGGTGTCCTGAGTGATCCACACCGGAGTGGCGAGCACGGACGGGACGTCCTCACCGGTCACCGAGTCGTTGACCGTGCCGGTGACGAGCGCGTCAGCGGCGGCCGTGTCGCCCTGGATCAGCGCGATGGCGAGCTTGGATGCGGCGTCGGCCTCGAGGTTGGTGTCCTTGTAGACGGTGCCGGCCTGGTAGCCGAGCAGGATGTTCTGCAGGCCCTCGACCGAGGCGTCCTGACCGGTGACGGGGACCTTGCCCGCAACACCGGCGGCCTTGAGGCGAGCGATCACGCCGCCGGCCATGGTGTCGTTGGCCGTGATGGCGCCGTCGATCTTGCCACCGTTGTCGGTGTACATCTGCTCGAACACGTTGCCGGCCTTGGTGGCGTCCCACTCACCGCTCTGGTCACCCACGAGGGTGTAGTCGCCGGAGTCGATCTTGGGCTTCAGCGCCTCTTCGTAGCCCTGCTTGAAGAGCGTCGCGTTGTTGTCGGTGGCCGCACCGTTGACATAGACGATGTTGGCCTTGGTCTTGCCCTCGGCGTCGAGCGCCGCGATGAGGCCCTCGCCCTGCAGCGCGCCGACCTTGACGTTGTCGAACGACACGTAGTAGGACGCGCCGCCGCCCAGGGTCAGCCGGTCGTAGTCGATGCTCTGGACACCGGCGTCGGAGGCCTTCTTGAGGCAGGCGGCGCCCGAGTCGGAGTCGAGGTTGACGATCATGAGGACCTTGACGCCCTCACCGATCATCTGGTCGCACAGCTGGCCGAACTTGGCGGTGTCGCCCTGTGCGTTCTGGATGTCATACGTGACGCCCGCGGCGTCGAAGGCGGCCGACAGGCTGGGCTTGTCGTTGGCCTCCCAGCGCGGCGAGGTGGTGGCGTCGGGGAGGATCACGCCGATCTGGGTGCCGCTGCTGCCGGTGTCGCCACCGCTGCCGTTGCCACCGTTGTCGTCGTTGCCACCGCAGGCAGCGGTGCCGGCCGCGATGAGCCCGATCACCGCCAAGGAAGCGAACCGCTTCATGCCCTTGCTCCTGACCATTTGTTCGACCTCCATGGACCGAGTCTTGTGATGTGACAGCCATCACGGTGTATGTTGTGACCGACAACTTAGTAACCCCAGAACACCGGATGCAAGGGTCTGTGACCAAGTATTTGTTGTTTGACCTAACGAATTGATAACGGTCGGGAACGAGGCGCTGATGAGGCTCGTGGCGGGGGTCGACTCGTCGACCCAGTCCTGCAAGGTCGTGGTGGTGGACGCCGGCTCCGGCGCTGTCGTGAGGGAGGGTCGGGCCTCCCATCCCGAGGGCACCGAGGTCGATCCGGCCGCCTGGTGGGAGGCCCTCCAGGAGGCGCTCGCCGCGGCCGGTGGGCTCGACGACGTCGAGGCGGTCGCCGTCGGCGGGCAGCAGCACGGCATGGTCTGCCTCGACGCCGCGGGCGCCGTCGTACGCCCGGCGCTGCTGTGGAACGACACCCGCTCAGCGGGCGCCGCGGCGGATCTGACCCGCGATCTCGGCGGCGGCCAGGCGTGGGCCGATGCGGTCGGCCTCGTGCCCGTCGCGTCGTTCACCAACACCAAGCTGCGCTGGCTCGCCGATCACGAGCCCGACAACGCCGCGCGGACCGCGGCGGTCTGCCTCCCCCACGACTGGCTGTCGTGGCGGCTGCTCGGCACCGGCGACCTCGCCGACCTGGTCACCGACCGGGGCGACGCGAGCGGCACCGGCTATTGGTCGCCGATCACCGGCGACTATCGCCGTGACCTCTTGGCCATGGCGCTCGGCCACGATGCCGTCCTCCCGCGCGTGCTCGGTCCAGCCGAGAGCGGGGGCCGGCTCCCGTCCGGGGGGCTGCTCGGTCCCGGCACCGGCGACAACGCGGCCTCCGCCCTCGGGCTCGACGCCGGCCCGGGCGACGTCGTGGTGTCGATCGGCACCTCCGGGGTGGCCTGCGCGGTCTCGACGGTCCCGGCCGCCGACGCCTCCGGGCTCGTGGCCGGCTTCGCCGACGCGACGGGACGGTTCCTGCCGCTCGTCGCGACGCTCAACGCGGCCCGGGTCCTCGACTCGACCGCCCGGCTGCTGGGTGTCGACCACCAGGGGCTGTCCGACCTCGCGCTGTCGGCGCCGGCCGGTGCCGGCGGCGCCGTCATGGTGCCGTGGTTCGAGGGCGAGCGGACCCCCGACCGGCCCGACGCCACGGCGTCACTCCAGGGGCTGACGCTCGCGTCGTTCACTCCCCCGCTGGTCGCCCGTGCCGCCGTCGAGGGCCTGCTGTGCAGCCTGGCCGACGCGGTCGAAGCGCTGGTCGCACAGGGCGCTGAGGTGCGCCGGGTGCTGCTGGTCGGCGGTGGAGCCGCCTCGCGCGCCGTACGCGAGATCGCGCCGATGGTCCTCGGCCGCCCCGTCCACGTCCCGCCGCCGGGCGAATACGTCGCCCGCGGCGCGGCCCGCCAGGCCGCCTGGGTGCTGTCCGGCGAGCCCGAGCCACCCCGCTGGGAGATCCCCGAGACCGCCGTCCACGAGGCCGACGCCATCCCGGCGATCCGCGCCCGCTATGCCGAAGCCCGCGACCGCGTCCTCCCCCGGGTCTGACCGGCGCGTCTGCTGACCGACCAACCCAGGCTGACCCATTTCTTCGCCGGGTCGTCACATCGTGTGACGACTCGGCGATGGATCTGCGATCACGGGCAGCTAGGCGAACTTCCAGGAGATCAGCTGGTTGGGACCGTCGGCGTCCTCGCGACCGTTCT
>JAGQUE010000601.1 GCA_020438665.1 Nocardioidaceae bacterium
TGGGGCGGCTTACCGGGGGCGGCGTTCCTTGAATCAATCGTCTCGGCAGGGCTGGACGAGCCGGGCCGGTTGACGGGCTTTGGCTACCCGTCCGGAAATACTGTCTCGGTTCCGTCGGTCGATCCGATGGACCTCGACCGACCGGGCGCGCGCTGGCTCAGCCCAGCGTGGGACGAGCCGAGCATCTATCCGGCGAACGAGTCCGCCCGGATCGCGAAGTACCGACGGCATCAGTCGTGGTATCGGGAGTGCGTGCTCCAGGCCGCGCCGGGGAAGTTCATGAACTACGACCCTCTGGGCAGCTATCTCAGCAAGGACTCTGTCGAGTCGAACCCATCCCTGAACTTCCTCACCGCAGAGGCCGAGGCACACGCAGTCGAGCGGGCTGCCGTCGTCAAGAAGGAGGGCGGCGCCCTCGATCCGGTGCGGCTGCGTCAGAACCTCCTGTCGAGCATGCCGCTGTGCTTCAACCTGTTCGGTTCGCTGCGCGGTGAGCCCGCGTTCCTCACGCTGTTTCAGCGGGTCTTCGATCCGGCGGCCACCCGGATAATCGACGTGTTGTGCGAGTACGCGCCTCAGCCGCCCGAGGAGTACATCGCCGACCGCACGGCCTTCGATGCCGTCGTGTTCTACGACACCGCCAGCGGACCCCGGTTCATGGGTATCGAGACGAAGTACACCGAACCGTTCAGTGCCAAGGAGTACGAGTCAGGCCGTTACGACACGGTGACGAGGGACTCGAAGTGGTTCGAAGACGCCGACACCGCGCCGGTCGTGTTGAAGCGGAGCAAATCCAATCAGCTCTGGCGCAACCTGATGCTGGCCGCCTCTATGGAGTTGGCGGGAACCCACGGCCACGGCTCGGTCGCGGTCGTTGCGCTCGAAGACGACCCTGGAGCAACGACGGCGATCAAGATTCTCCGCGAGCACCTCACGGACCAGACTCGACTCATCTGGACGCCAATCGAGCAACTGCTCGACGCAGCAGATGGCGTTCCCGAGCTGGCCGAGTGGAGCCGGGCCTTCCGGCTGCGGTACACCTGTTGACTCACTCCCGTGGACGACGACCGGTCCAGCCGTTGTCCTCGGTGACCTTCGCTGTTCGGGCGGGCGGGTCAATCGGCGGCAGGTAGTCGTCGGTGCGATTGAAGACGTCGTAGTTCAGCATCTTCTCGACGACCTCGCCGCGGCCTTCAGTGGCGGCTACCTTCACGAGGTCGAGGCGGCAGATGTCGTCGTAGGGCGCTGCCTCGCATGCTGTCTCGGCGACCTCACGGGCATAGTCGACGTCGCCCTTGGTGAGCGCATCGACCACGAGGATGTGGGCGGTGTCGACGATGGCGCAGCCGACCGTCTCGTGGACGCGCTCGGTGTCGAGCAACCAACTCCAGCCCTTCGCGCGCAAGAGGCTGAACGGCATCCCCTGGACCAGCGACATGGCCGTCTTCAGATCCTCGATGCCCTCCGCGCCGCGCGCCTCACCGCGAGCACGGAGCCGTCGGAACAGGTCGAGGTCGACCAGCACGCCCTGGACCTGGTAAGTCTTCACACCGGACTCGTGGTACGCCGGCGACTCATTTGCGGCCGGCAAATAGGGAGTCTTCGTCCGAGGGTTCGTCCCTAGCCAGTCACGCAGGGCGCTGACGTCTGTGCGTGCCCGTGACGCGGCGATACCGAAGTTGTCGGAGATCTCGTTGGCGGTCGCGCCTTTGGGGTGCAACGCCAGGTACGCGAGGATCTCGACGATGTACGGGCGTCGCTTCAGGATGATCGGCTTGACGACGCCGAAGGCTTCGGCATTGACGGCGCCCAACAGGGTCAGACGGGGGCGCTCGCTGTCCGAGCTGAACCAGTCCGCCACGTCCTCGTCGAGCGTGGAGTCGGCTTCCTCGACGGTGCGGCGGACCTGCTCTGGGACGATCGGGGCGAGCGTCTCGACGTCCTCGACTGTCGTGGCCGCAGCCTCGACGTACGCCTCCGCGGACTTGGGCAGGAGCGAGCTGTCTCCAGCCGGGCCCTCCTCGCGTACGTCGGTCAGTTCTTCGCGTAGCGCTCCGGCCTGGTCGGCGAGGGCCATCCAGCCGTCCGCGGCCTGCTCGAACGGCGGGACCTTCACGGGATCGCTCTCGCGGGTCAGGTCCACGATGGCGGCGCACGCCTTCGCCTCCTCACTCGTCAGCCCGGCGGCTTGGAGGTCGAGGCCCAGCATGGGCGCACGCAGTCGACCGGCGTGATCGATTTCGAACACGGTCGACTCGGGGCCGGGCGCTGCCAGTGACACCAGCGCCGTTCCGATCCGCGAGGCGGGCGAGGCGAGGACGGGCGCGAGGTCAGCGGTCCCATCGCCGGTCGTGATGATCACCCGATAGGGGTCGGGGTCTCCCCAGCCGTTCTCCAACGACGTCGCCACATCGCTTGCGACCGTAGCGACGATCTGGTCGCCGGCGAAGTGGCAACGAAGTCGAAGGGTGTCGAGAGCGGCGAGCTCTTCGCCGATCCCGATGAGGTTGACCTCGACGATGGTTGACCACGGGTTGAGCGCCAGCTCGGCAGCGATGTGCCGGGCCAGCGCCTTCGCGCGCTCAGGATCGCCGGCCATCGCGATCACACCGAGGTGCTCCAGGTTCACGAGGTGAAGACCGTCGTCGTCCTGGCCAACCGTCACGAGCAGTGGGTAGGGCGGGAGCACGTCGCCGCGCTCGGGCGGCTGCGATTCGTTGAGCATGAGAGACCACTCGGTTCCTTCGCCCGTCCACGGCTGCGGCAAGTCGGAACCCACTGCGAGGTGCAGGGTCACGGTCGCCTTGGCGAGCGTGGCGGTGGCGAGTTGGGGCAGCGCCCGTCCCGAGTCGGAGCACTCGCCGGCGAGGTGCATCAGTGCTCGGTCAAGATCCTCGATGGTCGAGGTCAGAGGTGCCCCGGAGACGAACGCTGTCTTTTCGACCGCGCGCAGCCCCTCGGGCGGAGGGGCGATGGTCTGGCCGGGCCGGCGGTAGCGGAGCTGGGTGTTGCGGTGAGCGCGCACCGCGAGCAGGACCAGTGCGGCGAGAACGGCGCCCGCCCCAGTCAGGCCCGGCAACAGCCAGCCAGGTGCGGAGGACTCGACGTCGTCGTGTGCCTGGTCTGCCGTCGTGATGGTCGGCTCGGGCTCCGGTTCGGCAGTCGCGGTCGGGTCCTGGGTCGGCTCGACGGGTGGCGTCTCGACCGGCGGGTCAACCTCGACGGGAGGCTCCACCTCGACGGGCGGATCCTCTGGCACCTCGGCCTTGTGCTTGGCCTGCCCGGGAATGGTGATCTCCCAACCTGGGCGAATGAGGTCGGGGTCGGTCAGCCTTGCGCCGTCAGGCTGCACGGTGTCGCGGGACGCCTCGAAGAGCTCGGGGTAGCGCATCGGGTCTCCGAGCTTCGCCTCGGCGATCTCCGACAAGGTGTCTCCGGGCTTGACGACGTACTCCTCGGTCGGGCGATCCGCCGTCGGCTCGGTGGCTTCGTAGGGCACCTTCAGGACGGTGCCGGGGACGATGAAGTCGGGCCGACCGTTGAGGACGGCCTTGTTGAGCTCGACGATCTCGGGGAAGCGGGCGCCGTCGCCGAGCAGGCGGT
>JAGQUE010000602.1 GCA_020438665.1 Nocardioidaceae bacterium
CCGCGCTGTTCTACCACGCCCGCACCGTCGCCATCGCGGCCGCCCAGGAGGGCGCCAGGGCCGCCGGCGCGGCGCGGGCACACCCGGGCGACGGCGTGAAGGCGGCCACGTCGTTCCTGGCCGACGCCGGCGGCGACAGCGTCCTCCAACACTCCTCGGCGAGCGCCGAGGTCACTGGGACGACGGCCACCGTGACTGTCCGGGGCTACAGCCTCAGCGTCATCCCGGGCTGGCGGCTGGTGGTCAGGCAGAGCGCCAGCGTTCCGGTGGAGAGGCTGACGGCACCATGAAGCTCCACGACGTGGCTGGCGAGCGCGGGTCCGCGGCGGTGGAGACCGTGATCGGCGTGCCGGCCTTCCTGCTCTTCGTCGGCCTGATCATCTTCGGTGGCCGGATCACGATCACTCACGAGGCTGTCCAGAGCGCCGCCGCGGACGCCGCCCGCTCGGCCTCGATCGCGCGGTCCAGCGGCGACGCCGAGCGGTTCGCCCGAGCCGCCGCCGAGCTCAGTCTGGCCAACCAGCAGATCAGCTGCGCCAACGTTGCCGTCCGCGTCGACGCCAGCGGCTTCGCCGCCCCCATCGGGCAGCCGGCGTCGGTCACGGTCAGCGTTTCCTGCCGCCTCGACCTCGCCGACCTGTCGGTCCCGGGCGTGCCCGGCACCCGGCTCATCGAGGCGACTATGTCCAGCCCGCTCGACACCTGGCGGGAGAAGCGATGAGCAGCCGCGACGAGCGTGGCTCGGTGACGATCTGGATGGCGCTGTCCAGCTTCGTGATGATGATGCTCGTCGGCCTCGCCGTGGACCTGGGTGGGCAGGTGCACGCCCAGCAACGGGCCCATGACCTCGCCGCGCAGGCCGCCCGCACCGGCGGTGAGGAGGTCCAGGCTTCCCCGGCCATCCGGGGTCACCCGCTCGACATCGACACGGCGGCCGCGTCGGCGGCGGCCCGCCGCTACCTCGCGGCAGCGGGGGTGACGGGGACCGTCAGGGTCAGCGGCGGCGACACGATCACCGTCACCGTCGAGGAGAGCTACCAGCCGCGGTTCCTCGG
This sequence comes from Nocardioidaceae bacterium, assembly GCA_020438665.1. The sequence continues at coordinate 1,056 of JAGQUE010000602.1, forward strand.
GTTGCTCGGCATCGACCACCTCGACGTCTCCGGAACCGCCACCGCCCAACTCATCCGCAGCCTCGGAGGATCCCAGCGATGAGCACCCTGCGCACCCGACTCACTGGACTCGCCGCGACCCTGGCCCTGGTCGGCTTCGTGGCCGGTGTCCCCGTCCTGATGCTCGCGATCGGCGCGGTGCCGTCACCTGCGGCGTTCGCCTGGTCCAGGCTCACCGCCCGCGACGACGGCACCGTCGCGTTGGCGGTGGTCGCCGTGGTGGCGTGGGTCTCCTGGGCCGGCTTCACCGGCTCGGTCGTGTGGGCCGTGGCCGCCCGGGTCCGGGGGCTGCGGCTACCCCAGTCGCGGGGTCTGCGTGTGCCGTTGCTGGTGGCAGATCGGCTCGTGGCCGCGGCCGCTCTGATCTTCGTGGCCGTGCCCGCCGTGGGTGCCGCGCTCCCCCAGCCGCCGGCTGTGGCGCGCGTGGTCACCGCCCCAGCGGCACATCCTCCTCTACCGAGCTCGGCGGCACCCTCCGCCTCTGCCGCCGCATCATCGCCGCCCGTCGTGGTTCCCCGGCAGCCCATGAAGCGCCGTACCGAGCCCTACACGGTCAGGCGCGGCGACAGCCTGTGGAAGATTGCCGAGGCACGGCTCGGTGACGGCACCCGCTACGTCGAGCTGGTCGACCTCAACCGCGAGGCCCTGGGCGGGCGGCCGGACTTCCTGCTCCCCGGCATGGTTCTGCGCGTCCCGATCCCGGCCGAGAGCGAACGGGAGTACGTCGTACAACCCGGCGACACCCTGTCGGAGATCGCGGACCGCGAACTCGGCGACGCAGCCGCCTACCCGCGCATCTTCGAGGCCTCCCGGGCCACCGACCAGCCCGGCGGGGTCAAGCTGACCGACCCGGACCTCATCCTGCCCGGCTGGACCCTCACCATCCCGCGGCACGACACTCAGCCCGACTTCCACGCTGGACCGCCGGCTGCCCGACACCGGCAGGACTCACTACCCGAGCCCGCGCTGACCCAACCCCGCAACCCGGCCGAGATCACCCCGCCCGGGTCACCCGAGGCACCGGCGACGGCCCCCGCCCAAGCATCACAGGACGAGGGTGGGTTCGCCCCTGGCTGGCTCCTGCCGGGCCTCGCCGGCGCGGGAGCCCTGCTCGCCGGCTCGCTGCTCATCGTGCTCCGCCAGCACCGCCGCACCCAGCTCCGCTACCGCCGGCCCGGCAGGGTCATCGCGCCGCCACCGCCCGAGCTCCGCGCGGCCGAGAAGAGCGCACACGCCGTCGGAACGGTCACCGCGCCGCGCATCGAGGAACTCGACCGGGCCCTGCGCGACCTGGCGGTCCTCGACCCCCTCCCCCGGGTCTCCTCGGTGGCGCTGTCCGCGGACCGGATCGCGCTGTCACTGGCCGAGGACGCCGAACTTCCCACACCGTGGACGGGATCGGCCACGACGTGGGAGATACGCCTGCAGGCCGTCCCTTCCGAGCGGACGGGAGCAGTGGCGCCGTACCCGCTGCTCGCCAGCCTCGGCCAGGCTGACAACGGCGCCTTGGTGCTGGTCAACCTCGAAGAGCTCCGCTCGGTCGCTCTCACGGGCGACCGCGACCGCGCGGTGGCCCTCGCCCGGCACGTCGTGGCCGAGCTCGCGCTCAACCCCTGGGCGACGCTGGTCGAGGTCGAGACGCTCGGCGTCGGCGCCGAACTCGCCACCATCGACCCCCTCCGCATCCGCCACCACTCCCATGGCGAACATGTCTGCCTCGAGGAGCTCGCTCAGGCCCTCGAGACCGAGGATCCCGACCAGGAGCCCGACCAGTTCCGGTGCGTCATCGCCGATGCCTCCGTCAACGGCGACCAACTCGATGGCCTTGCCAAGATCGTCACCTCCTATCCCGGGCGCGCGGGCGCCGCCGTGGTGAGCCTCCAACCCGAGGGCAGGGCCGCAAGCTCCGCGGAATTCCACCTGACCGCCGATGGTCGACTCCGCATCGATGCGCTCGGACTGGACGTCGTCGCCTCGGGCCTCACGGCCGAAGAGGCGCGTGCCTGCGCCACCCTGGTCGACCTCACCACCGACGCGGTCAACGTGCCACCCCCGCGCCCGAACGCCCCCGACGCCATGTCCGACAGCACGGGCACGCTGGCCCCGCCGCTGGTCGAACCGCGGCCCGACGGCCCCGGCGGCGACCGGTCCTTGCTCCCGCTGGCGACGCACGAGTACACCGAGCGCGCGGCGACGGTGGCCGACGACATCGAGGTCTTGGCCCCGGTCGCGACACCCGACGCCCGAGACCTCGTGGCGGCGGCCGACCCCGCACTCGAGGACGACCTCGCCCGCTGGGACGCTCCCACGCTCACCGCGCCCAAGCTCACCCTGCTCGGACCCGTCACGGCACGTGCCCGGGGAGACGCCAAGAAGAGCGCACACCGCCGGGCGTACTTCGTCGAGCTCCTCGCCTTCTTGACCCTGCACCCCAAGGGGATCACCGCCCCCGACCTGGCCGAGATGTTCGGGATCCAGTCCGAACGGGCCAGGAACGACCTCAGCCTCCTGCGCGCCTGGCTCGGCAAGGACCCGACCACCGGCGAGCTTTACCTCCCCAACGCCCGCCAGACCCACGCCACCGGCGTCCCGGCGACCTACCGGGTCCAGGGCGTGCTCTGCGACATGGACCTCTTCCGCCGCCTCCGCGTCCGCGGAACCAGCCGCGGCGCCGACGGGATCGAGGATCTCGTCGCGGCACTCCGCCTGGTCACCGGCGAGCCCTTCTCCCACCTCCGCTCCACCGGCTGGAGCTGGCTGCTGGAGGGCGAACGCCTCGACCACGTCATGACCTGCGCCATCATCGACGTCGGCCACATCGTCACCGTCCACGCGCTCGCAACCGGCGACCTCGAGCTGGCGAAGTTCAGCGCCCAGACGGCCTACAACGCCTCCCCCTACGACGAGACCGCCCAACTCGACCTCATCGCCGTCGACCACGCCCTCGGCCACCACGATCAGGCCGACCAGCGCCTGCGAGACCAAGTGCTGAACCGCAGCGACGATGTGATCGGGCCAGTCGACGCGCCACCGAGGACCGACGAGGTGGTCCGACAGCGTGG